>JAAYZY010000193.1 GCA_012514615.1 Chloroflexota bacterium
CGACGTCATCGGGCGCACCGAAGACGGCAGGTGGCTGCAGATCTGCTGCTTCCAGGGGCAGAACGGCTGGGTAGCCGCCGACTACGTCAGCGTGCAGGGCGAGGTGCAGCAGGTGGCCCTGGTGCAGGACCTGCCCCCAACGCCCACGCCGCGGCCGGTCCCGCCCACTAACACGCCGGCCCCACCGCCGCCCACCGCCCCCCCGGCGCCGCGCTACGAGTACAACAAGGCCCTGGTGCAACGCTGCGACCCCAACGCCGGCGTCACCGTGGCCAGCGGCACCGTCTACCGCAACCACCAACCCCACAACGGGGCCAAGGTGGTCTTCTCCTGGTCGGCGGACGGCCCCCACGCGACGGCGCCAGTCATCAGCGGGCCGCACCCCGGCTACAGCAGCTGGGCCCCCGGCTACTACTCCCACATCATCCAAGCCGGCGGCCCCCGGGAAGGCACCTGGTACTTCTGGATCATCAACGATGCCGGGCAGCGGATCAGTGAGGTGGCCATGGTGCACACCGACGGCACTGCCGGCGCCGGCAAGTGCCAGCAAGCCATCGTCGACTTCGACACCAACTAAGCCGCAGCCACCCAAGTGAGCTGATGCAGCGGCGGGCCAGTGGCCCGCCGCTGCGCGCCGCCCTCTGGGCCGACCTTGACAAGCCTGACCCGCGATGCTATGATTGCACCGCTACAATGCGCACAAACGGCTGGGCCGGTGGCGGCCGGCGCACAAGGAGCAGAGGGCTATCGAAACGTTCGTCCGCGGCCTGATCGAGGCCGTACGCCTCATCGCCGGGCGCGACCCGGCGCTGTTCGAGATCATCTCCCTATCGCTGCGCGTTTCCGGGGTGGCCCTCCTCTTCAGCACCCTCGTGGGCATCCCCTTGGGCGCAGTGCTGGGGATGAACCGGTTCATCGGACGCAAGCTGCTGGTGGCCTTGCTCTACACCGGCATGGGTTTCCCGCCAGTGGTGGTGGGGTTGTTCGTCTACCTGCTGCTGTCACGCAGCGGCATCCTGGGCGGGCTGCACTGGCCGTTCATCCCGGCCCTCTTCACCCCTGAAGCCATGATCGTGGCCCAGACCATCATCTCCTTCCCCCTGGTGGCCGGCTTCACCATGGCCGCGGTCATGGGCGTGGACCCCAATCTACGCCAGCAAGTGCAGGCCTTGGGGGCCACCCGCCTGCAAACCACCCTCACCGTCTTGCTGGAAGCGCGGTTGGGGGTGATCGTCTCCATCATCGCCGGGTTCGGCGGGATCATCTCCGAGGTGGGCGCGGTGATGATGGTGGGGGGCAACATCGAGCACCAGACGCGAGTCCTCACCACGGCCATCGTCCTGGAGACGCGCAAGGGCAACTTCGACCTGGCCCTGGCGCTGGGCGTGGTGCTGCTGGCTCTCTCGTTCATCGCCAACGTCCTGATGCTCTACCTGCAAGGCAAGACCTTCGACCAATGAACGATTTCGTCTACCAACTGCGTGATGTGGTGAAGAGCTACAACAGCCGCCAGGTGCTGGCGTTGAACCACCTGGAGATCCGCCGGGGGGAGATCTTCGCCGTGGTGGGGCCCAGCGGCGCGGGCAAGAGCACACTGCTGCGGCTGCTCAACTTCCTGGAGGCCCCCACCCGCGGCACGATCCGCTTCCTGGGGCAGGAGTTCGCCGCCGCTCGCCCCATGCCGCTGGCCCAGGCCCGACGGGTCACCACCGTCTTCCAGCGGCCAGTGCTGCTGAACCAGTCGGTGTGGGCCAATGTGTCGTTCGGCCTGCGGCTGCGGGGTCAGCGCATCGCCGACGCCCTGGTACAGGCCGCGCTGGAGCAGGTGGGGCTGGCTGCTTATGCCCGCCAGGCCGCCCGCACCCTCTCCGGCGGCGAGGCGCAGCGGGTGGCCCTGGCTCGGGCCATGGTCTTGCAGCCAGACGTCCTGCTGCTGGACGAGCCCACAGCCAACCTAGACCCCTACAACGTGGGCCTCATTGAGAGCATCGTCCGGGAGTTGAACCGCCAACAAGGCACCACGCTGATTCTGGTCACCCACAACGTCTTTCAGGCCAAGCGGTTGGCCCAGCGCGTCGGCTTGCTGCTGGAAGGGCAGATGGTAGAGGTGGCCAGCACAGAGGCGTTTTTCGCGGCGCCAAGCGACCCCCGCACCGCTGCCTTCGTGCGGGGCGAGATGGTCTACTAACATAACCTATGGGACGGGTGTAGGAGGAACGAGAGATGGCAAAGATCGGAAAGAGCTTCCCAAGTCGGCCGCTCTGGCACGGCGTGCTGGCTCTGATGCTGGTGGCCATGCTGGCCAGCGCATGCGCCACCGCCACCCCGGCTGTGGTGGAAACCGAGAAGATCGTCGAGAAGGAAGTGGTGCAGACCGTCGTGGTGGAGACGGAGAAGCTGGTCGAGAAGGCCGTGGTCCAGACCGTGGTGGTAGAGAGAGAGAAGGTGGTGGAGAAATTGGTCACCGCCACCCCGGCAGCGCCCGCGGCCGCCGGCAACCTGATCTTGGCCACCACCACCAGCACGCAAGACTCCGGTCTGCTGGATGTCATCCTGCCAGAGTTCACCAAGCAGTCCGGCATCCAGGTCGACGTCATCGCCGTGGGCACCGGCCAGTCCCTCAAGCTCGGTGAAGACGGCAACGCCGACGTCGTCCTCGTCCACGCCCGCGCCAGCGAAGACGCCTTCATGGCCGCCGGCCACGGCGTCCGCCGCGAAGACGTCATGTACAACGACTTCGTCATCGTCGGCCCAGAAGCCGACCCCGCCGGCATCAAAGGCCAGGCCGACGCCGCCCAGGCCCTCAAGATGATCGCCGACGCCAAGGCCCCCTTCGTCTCCCGCGGCGATGAGTCCGGCACCCACGTGAAAGAAAAGGCCGTCTGGGCCAAGGCCGCCATCGAACCCGCCGGCGACTGGTACATCTCCGCCGGCCAGGGCATGGGCGCCGTCCTCACCATGGCCGACGAGCAGCAAGCCTACACCCTCAGCGACCGCGCCACCTACCTGGCCCGCACCCTGGAGGGAACCGAGCTCGTCATCCTCATGGAAGGCGACCCCATCCTCTTCAACCCCTATGGCGTCATGGCCGTCAACCCCAGCAAGGGGCCCCACATCAAGGCTGACTTCGCCACCCAGTTCATCGACTGGCTCGTCTCCCTGCCTACCCAAGAGCTCATCTCTACCTTCGGTGTAGACAAGTTCGGCGCCCCCCTCTTCACCCCCGACGCCGAATCTTGGCGCGCCGCACACCCGACAGGGTAGGGCGGCCGCCCTTCAGCGCACGCCGCCAAGGCGATGGGCAGAGCGGCTGTTTGTCGTCTGCCTGCCTGGATGCTATAATGCGGCCGTTCCACGAAAGGAGCGGCAGATGATCCGGGCCTTGATCTTCGACTTTGGCGGCGTGCTCTCCCCCTTCCCAGAGCCAGAGGAACAACTGGCCTGGGACCGCCGCTTGGGCCTGCCGCCAGGCGGCACCATTCATCTCCTCTATGGCGACGAAGACTGGGCCTTGGCTGGCACTGGGCAGATCTCCGACGAGGAGTTCTGGCAGCGAGCCGAGGCCAAGCTGCCGCCCAACGTGCGAGAGGCGTTCCGCGCCTTCCAGGCGGACTACCTGCGGCCTGATCGGCTGGACTGCGCCCTGGTGGAATGGCTGGAGGCCCGCAGGGGGGCGTACCGCACGGCCCTGCTGAGCAACGCCTCCTTGGCCCTGGAGCCGTTCTTGGTGGAGAGCGGCCTGCTCCCGCTCTTCGATTCGGTGGTCAACTCGGCCCGGGTGGGCTGCACAAAACCTGACCCGGCCATCTACCGCATCGCCCTGGAGCGGCTGGGCGTCGGCCCGGACGAGGCGCTCTTCCTCGACGACCTGCCCTGGAATGTGGAAAGCGCCGCCCGCCTGGGCATCCACGTCGTGCACCATGTCCATACCGCAGGGTCGCTGGCCCAGATGGAGGCCCTGCTGACCCCGGCCTCCTTGCCCCTTCAGCCCCGCGCCGTGACCCCCCCCGACCTGCCGGCCGTGGCGGCCCTGGGGCAAGCCATCTTGCCCGAAACGTGGTGGGGGCCGATCCTCAACGTCACCCACCTGGGCGCCCATGACGCCGACCGCCTGGCAGACCGCGACGCCTTCGAGTGGATGGTGGGCGAAGGCGAAGCCTTGGGCTGGCTGCGGCTGCTGCGGGGCCGCACCGCGGTAGATCGTCACACCGCGGAGCTTTCGGTGGCTGTACACCCTCGGGCGCGGCGGCGGGGGCTGGCCGACCAGTTGATGCAGGAGAGCCTGCGCCAAGCCAGGGACGAGGGAATCACCCTGGTGCGCGCCTTCGCCTGTGAAGACAACGGCGCCTCCCGCAGCCTCATGGCCCGCCACGGCTTCACCTTGGAGGCGACCTTCCGCGGCGAGCTGCGCCGGCCCGACGGCGCGCTGCGCGACATGCTGGCCTTCGTCTGTCGGCTGGATGCACCCCATGCAGAGGGAACGTAACATGAACGCTGGTGACCTTGTCCTCTTGGTGCTGCGGGCCTGCGACCAGGCAACGGCTCAGGCTGAGGCCAACCCGGCCTTGGCCGACGCCTACGGCGCGCTCAAGGCGCTGCTCACCCGGCGGGCAGCAGCCGCCGCCGAAGCGCTGGCGGCGTTGGAGCGGGGCGAAGGCGGCCCCGGCCGCTGGGTGCAGACGTTGGCCAAAGCCTTGTGGGAAAGCAAGGCCGACCAGGACCCCGAACTGATGGCCGCGGCCGAGCGCTTGGAGCTCTTGCTGACGACCGACGAGGAAGAAGCGGAGGACGAAGAGCCAGCACGGCCGGCCCCTCGGTGGGAAGCCTCGCCCCCAGAAGACCACCGCGAGCAGGTCGCCTTCTACGAGGCGCAAGCCGCTGCCTTCCAAGAGGAAGGCGACCTGAGCGGCGAGTGGTCGGCGCGCCAGGCCCAGGGCCAGGCCTACCTCCACCTGGAAGAGTCGCAGAAAGCCCTCTTCTGCTTCCGCGAGGCGCTGGACTTGGCGCGGCAGGCCGCCGACCGAGAAGCAGAGGCGGCCACCCTGGGCAGCCTGGGCGACGCCTACGCCGCCCAGGGCCAGGTAGAGCAGGCGGTGGCCCAGTACGAGGCCCAGCTGGCCCTGGCTCA
>JAAYZY010000194.1 GCA_012514615.1 Chloroflexota bacterium
ATCTCTTCGGCCTTCTCGATCATGGTGGGGACGTATTCGTCCTTGTAGGTGAAGGGGATGCGGGGGTGCGAGGCCTGCCGCCCGAAGAGGTAGGGGAAGTGCAAGGCGGTGCGCACGCGGCCCTCGGCGCTGCCGTGGCGCCCCTCAATAACCGTCACCGTGTTCTGCACCGCTTCTTCGTAGGTGAAGCGGCGACGGTGGGGTCGGCCCCCTTCCCACAAGGTCCCTTCCCACGGCTCAGGCAGGTGCGAGTAGTAGGGGTCCGGCGGGCCGATGCCCAGCACGCCCCGAGCTCCCACCTTGGCGATGGCGTCGGCCTGGCGCTCGGCGAAGACTGGGCTGTCCATGCGCGCCGGCGTGGCGCCCACCACGGTGAAGCCGCAGGTCACGCCGAACTTCACCCGCTCCAGGGCCGAGAGCAGCCCCTCGGCATACCACCACTCTTCGTCGGCCGCGTGGAAGTAGAGGGGGCCGCTGGGCCAGCCCATGTCGGGGTTGTGGATGCCCTTGATCAGCCCGTGGCCGGCGTGGCCGTAGGTATCCACCAGGCCGGGCATGACGATCTTGTGGCGGGCGTCCAACACCCGCGCCGCCTGGTAGCGCGCCCGCACCTCGGCGCTGGGGCCCACAGCCACGATGGCCTTGCCCTTGACGGCCACGGCACCGTCCCGCAAGACGCGGTTCTGGGGATCCATAGTGACCACGATGCCGTGGTCGATGAGCAGGTCTACAACGATCGGCTCCAATGCAATCCTCCCTCTGTGTAAGGTGATGGTGCATACTGCGCTCGCCAGGTGGGTCTGTTACCCTTCGGCCAGGGCGGCCAGCAGCGTCGCCACAACGAACTCGGCATCGGCCTCGGTGATCTCGGGGTCCACCGGCAGGCAGAGCGTAGTGGGCGAGAGCGTCTCGGTGACCGGTAGGCGGTCTGCGCCGCGCAGCGGCTGGTCTCGGTAGAGCGGCTGCTGGTGCACCGGCGGCACGTAGTGCAAGGCGGCCTGCACGCCCTGGACCTGCAGGCGGCGGTAGGCGCGGTCTCGCCCGTAAGCCACCTGGATGGTGTACTCCCGGAAGGCCGGCTCGGTGGTGGGCCGCGGCTGCGGCAGGGTGATGCCCGGCGCGTTGGCCAGGCCTTGGGCGTACCAGTGGGCCACTTGCCGCCGCTGAGCCACCCAGCGCGGCAGGTGCGGCAGCTTCACCTCCAGCACAGCCGCCTCCACCGGCGGCAAGGCCAGGTTGTAGCCCTCGGCGATGTGGGCGTAGGTGCTGGGCAGCGCCTTGGGGATGCCCGGTTGCAGCCCGAAGCCTTTCAGCAGCTCCACCTGGCGGTGCAGCTCGGCCCGGGCCGTGGCCACCAGGCCGCCGTAGCTCAGGCCTTCCAACAGCTTGAACGGCGCGCAGCTGAAGACCACCATATCGGCAAACGCCCCCACCGGCTGGCCGTGGTCCCGGGCGCCGGCGGCGATGGCCGCATCCTCCACGATGAAGAGGCCGTGGCGGTCGGCGATCTGTCGCAGGGTGCGCACGTCGGCCGGGTGGCCGTACATGTCCACCGGCAGCAGGCCCGCGGTGCGCGGCCCGATGAGCGACTCCACTGCCGCCGGGTCCATGTTGTAGTCGCTGGGCTGGATGTCGCACAGGACCGGCCGGCCGCCGCACTGGGAGATGGCGGCGGTGGTGGCGATGTCGGAGTTGGCTACGGTGATCACCTCATCGCCCGGCCGCAAGCCGCAGGCCAGCAGGGCCAGCCGCAACCCGGCCGAGCCGGACTGCACCCCCGATACGTGGCGGTAGCCCATCTGGGCGGCAAACCGCTCTTCGAAGCGGGCCACGATGCCGTGGGCGGCCCAGGGGTCGCCGAAGAGCGCCGGCTCGATGGCGGCCAGAATCTCCTGGCGCAGGTGCTGGTTGATGCGGGAGGCATGGGTGCGGGGCACCCGCCAAGCCGGCCCTCCCTCTCTATTGTCTGTGTGCATCGGTTCTTCTCCAGGCCGCGCCGGGGGGGCGCGGCAGCCGGCCATGGCCGACGAACCGGTCGAGAGCGTGGAGCGCAACCCGCTGGATCAGCCGCGCCCCACGCTCTCCCCTGTGGACCGACGTGCTAGGCCTGTGGCAGGCGCTCCCGGTAGCTCGGG
>JAAYZY010000195.1 GCA_012514615.1 Chloroflexota bacterium
GCCACCTTCGGTCGGTTCCGCCGCGGGAGGCTCCGGAGCGCCGGTGGGCGTGGGCAACGGCACGCTGGGCTTCATGGAGTGCGACTGGGTGGCTGGCGCCGCAGGCGTGGGACGGCTGTAGTGCCGGCGAAACTCCGACGGGTTGGCCAGGGCCTGCCGTACGCTGTCTTCTACCTGCTGGGTGACCTGCAGAGTCGCTTCCAGGCCATCCCGCACCGGCGGATCCGCTTCGACGAGGATGGCTTCCAGCGTGTCAGCCTCTTGCATCAGGATCGCCATGGCGTGCTCCAGCAGAACCGGGGTCGCGCTCTCGCTAAGGGCTGCGATGGCCTGCAGGCTGGTGAGCCACTGATTCTCCACGAGTTCCAGCGTGGGCGTCGTTGGGCCGTGTCCAGCCCGGGCCAGAAGCTCTATTTCGTCCAGGCGCTTCTGGGCCAGGTCCGTGTGAAGCCGGGCGGCATCCTCTGGATCCAGGGTGAGCGCCACCTGGGTGCGCTCCACAGCGAGCTTCACGGGGAAGAGGGGGGAGCCGGGCAGGCTCTGCCCGGCGGCCTGGGCCGTGAACCCCACCAGGCTGAAGATGACCGCGACGATGGTCAGGGTCACCATGGGGCGAAGCAAGGCGGTCCCCCAGCGCATGGATGGCCAGGCAACGATCCCCGGGCTCGCGGGCGAGCGGCGCTTGCTGCGGGCTGCCTTGGCGGCAGATGCTTGGGCCAAGAAGCGAGCGCGCCCCGCTGCCAGATTGGGGCTGGGAGGCGCTTCTTGCAGCAGGCGCACCTGCCCGACCACCTCCAGCAGCGGCCCTAGCCGCGCCGCGTGGGCCGGATGATCTGCCAGCACGGCTTCGGGCTCTTCGCCGCCAGCCACTCGCGACGCGGCTTGGTCCAGAAACGCTTCCAGATCCCTGGCCGCGCTCCCTCTACTCTTGCTCGTCCGCACTGTCTCCTCCCTCCGTATCTCCGTTGGATCCCAATACAGAGGTGGGCTCCATCTGCCCCTGTTCTTCCAAGACTCGGCGCAGTGAAGCCAGGGCTCGGTGCTGCAGCGACTTCACTGCTCCGACGCTCTTCTTCAGAATCCGGCTCACTTCCTGGTTGCTGAACCCCTCAATGAACTTGAGCACAATGACCTGCTGCTGCTCTTCCGTGAGAAGACAGATGGCCTCACGCAGCTGTTGCTGGACTAGCCGCTTGTGCACCAAGGCCGTGGGGTCGTCGGGAGCGGCTAGCAGCCCCTCTTCCAGCGGCACGCCCTCGCTCCTCGTCTTCTGGCGGAAGTGGTCCACCACCAGGTTGTGCGCCACACGGTAGAGCCAAGCCGAGAGATTCCGCTGTGGCCCTTTGCCTTGCTGGGTTGCATGGAGCAAGCGGGCGAAAACCTCGGCGGTGAGGTCTTCGGTCAGGCGCACCTCGCCTAGATAGCGATAGATGTACTGGTAGATGCGCCCGGCGAACGCGTCGTAGATCGCGGCGAGAGCGTCGATATCCCACGCGTCGGCTTGCTCAAGCAAGCGCTGCTCGTCCAGCACCAAACGGCTCCTTTCCCGCTTCGTGCACTTATTCAGACGCCGGTGCAGGGACCGAGATACGGTCGTCTGCGCGGAGCATCTGGAAGGCCTGGGCGGGGAGTTGGTCTCGATTGTGCGGCGTCAGACCGATCTGCGCA
>JAAYZY010000196.1 GCA_012514615.1 Chloroflexota bacterium
CCACGGCGCGGGCGACCGTGTGGTGGCTGCGCCGGCCGATCTTGACCTGGGCTCGCCGGGGGAGTGTGATGCGCCGGTGGAGGCCGACGCCAGCGAGACCGCCGAGGCCGGGCACCCGCGGGGCGAGGCGCTGACGGTGCGCCTCTTCTTTGGGCACCAGCGCCTGAACCCCGGCTTGGCCGATGGCCGCAAGGTCTTCCCCACAGAGCGCACCGTCTACGAGACGGACGACCTGGCCGAGTCGGTGCTGCTGGAGCTGTTCCTGGGGCCTACGGAGACGGAACGGGACGAGGGCTACATCTCCACCTTCTCGGAGGCGACGGCAGGGCTGCTGCGGCGGGTGCGCCTGGTGGGGGGCGCCGCCTACGTGGACCTCAGCGACCCGCACCGCGTCATCTCCAACGCGGCCACCTCCTGCGGCAGGGAGGCGTTCTTCGCCGAAGTGGGCGAGACTCTGCGGGACGCCCTTGGGGTACAGCGGGTGCTCTACGCCCTGGAAGGGGACCCGCTGGCATTCTACGAGTGGATGCAGCGAGGCTGCGACGCCAGCAACGACGCCTGCGACCCGCGGCCGTTCGTCGAGGAGTGAGTGGGGCGTTGGCCCCAAGAAGAGGAGACTCTGCCATGACCCACACGTCCGCCATGAGCCCCACCCCGGCCACCGCGGCCGGACTCAAGCTGCCCACCGTCGCTGCAGTGAACGTGCTGCTGTTGGTGAACCTGCTGCTGTTGGTGACGCTGGGCACTGTCGTGCAGGCCTGGTCCGTCCTCTGGGGGCTCATCCTCACCGAGCTGTTCGTCATCCTGGCGCCCGCGCTGCTCTTCCTGGCCCTGGGCCGCCACCCGCTGCGCGCCACCCTACGCCTGCGCTGGCCGGGCTGGCGGCTGGCCGCCCTGAGCCTGGCGGTCGGCCTGGGGCTGGCCCTGTTCAGCGGCTGGTTCGACAGCCTGGCGGCTTGGCTCATCGGCTACACCGTGCCCACCCCCCTGGCGTTCTGGCCCACGTCGTTGGGGCATGGTCTGCTGCTCTTCGCCGCCCTGGCCATCTCGGCTCCCCTGTGCGAGGAGGTGCTGTTTCGCGGCATCATCCAGCGGGCCTACGAGCGCCGCAGCCCTGCTGCCGGCATCGTGGTGGGGGGCCTGCTCTTCGCCTTCTACCACCTGCGCGTCCAAGGACTGCCGGGGCTCATCCCCGTGTCGTTGGCCTTGGGCTACGTGGCCTGGCGCACCCAGTCGCTGTGGAGCGGGGTCCTGCTGCACTTCGCCGTCAACGCCTGGGCGGTGCTGCTGCTGAGCGGCTCCACCTGGCGCCCGGAGTGGCCCTGGGGCGTGCTCAACTCGCTCCCGGCGGCCATCCTCGGCGCGGCCCTGGCCTTGGCCGGCGGCTGGGCCATCTGGCGGTGCACATCCAGGCCGGCCCGCCCCGCCCCGCTGCCCGTCGCCTCCCCGCTACGCCGCTACTGGCCCCTGCTGTTTGTGGCGGGCATCTACACGGTGATGGGGGGACTGGAGGTGTTGGTGGGCGGCTTCCCCCACCTGCTGGCCTTCGGCCGCCTGCCGATAGCCGAAGCCCCCTGGCAAGCCCCCACGGTCTGGCGCTATGAGCTGCGCAACATCGCAGACGAGCCGGTGGGGCAAGCCCAGTGCCGCCTCAGCGAGGACGGCGCCGACCTGATCCTGGAGTGCCAGGCGCAACGGGACGCCTTCGAAGTCCGCCGTGGGAGCAGCTACTTCAACCTGGAGGCGTGGGACGCCCGCGCCCGCACCCGCTGGCAGGGCGGCGGGCTGCAGGTGCTCTCCGCAGAGATGGACGAGCGTCACGGCGAGCGCGCCGTACAGGCCCGGGCCGAGCGCCAGGGCGAGGCGCTGCTGCTTTCGGTCAGCCGAGATGGAGGCCCCAAGGAGGAGCTGACCCTGCCGGCCGACGTCCTACTGCCCTTGGAGTGGCCGTGGCGGCTGGCGACGCTGCCCTTTGAGGGAACCCTCAGCCACCAAGCGACTCTGGCCTGGCCCAACCGGATGAGCGAGGCCGGGGCCGCCGGCCCAACAAGCGAAGAGAC
>JAAYZY010000197.1 GCA_012514615.1 Chloroflexota bacterium
AGGTAGTCGCGTTCGTTGACAAACGTTCCCCCGCGGATCTGGCGGGAGAGCTCCCGGCGCTGTGCGTCAAAGCGCAGCTCCACGTCCATGGGCCGGTAGCACATGCGCCGCTGGCCCACCAACTGCTTGCGCCACACAAAAGCGCCCTCGCCCTCGTCGCCGTAGGTGGCGCTCAGGTCGTTGAACAGGTTGATGCGGCTGGCCACCACCTCGCCGCAGGCGTCGCAGCGGGCGTAGAGCCACATCACGCTGCCGCCACCACCGCCGGAGAACAGGTTGGTCAGTTTCCGCAACAGGTTCATGGGGTCCCTCCTGAGGTGGACGCCAAACAGGTGCCCGGCGCCATTATACCCCATGCACCGGGCATTGCGAAACTGCGCCCGCCGCTCGGGCAAGGCGTGGGCTTCAACGCTTCAGGTAGAACGGCACGGCGGTGATCACGCGGCAGCGTCCCATCCAGGCCCGCCGGGAGTAGAGCAACGCCAACTGCAACGACCAGGCGGTCTGGTTGTGCAGCAGGTTGTGCCACCAGCGGGCCGGCACGAACTCCGACACCACCACCGTCACGTAGTGGTCGTCGCGAGCCAAGAAGCTGTCGATGTACTCCACCAGGGGCCCCAACACCGAGCGGTATGGCGAAGGCAGCACCGTCACCTCCACCGAGGGCATGTACTTGCGCCAGCGTTCCAGCAGGGCCGCCGTCTCGTTCGGGTCCAGGTCCACCGTCACCACATGGAGGTCGCCGCCCAACACCTGGGCGTAGCGCAGCGACTTGACCACCCCCCGGTGCAGGCCGCTGATGGGCAGGATGATGGCGTGGGAGCGCACCGGCTCGGGCCACTCCTGGTCCAGTGAAAGCTGCGCCCCCAGCGACTGGTAGTGGCGAAAGATGCTCAGGAACCCGTAGACCAGCGCAGGGATGAGCAGGAGGACGATCCAGGCTCCACGAGTGAACTTGGTCACCGCCATCACTAGCATGATCACGCCCGTTGTCGCCGCGCCCGCCGTGTTGAGGGCCGCCGAATGCCGCCAGCCGGCGGCGCGGGTACGCAGCCAGCGCCGCACCATCCCGGCTTGGGAAAGGGTGAAGGAGATGAACACGCCCACGGCGTACAGGGGGATGAGGCTGTGGGTGCTGGCCCGAAACACCACCACCAGCGCCGAAGCCAGCAGGCCCAGCACCACGATCCCGTTGGCGAAGACCAGGCGGTCGCCCAGGTTGGCCAACTGCCGCGGCAGGAAGCGGTCTCGGGCCATCCACATGGCCAGCCGGGGGAAGCCGGTGAAGCTGGTGTTGGCCGCAAGCAGCAGGATCAGCGCCGTGGCGGCCTGTACCAGGTAGTAGAATGGGGTGTGGCCGAAGACTTGGCGGGCCAGCTGCGAGACCACCGTCTCCCCCTCCACGGGGATGAGGTGGTGCCAGTTGGTCAAGAACGTCAGGCCCAGGAACACGGTGGCCAGGATGCCGGCCATCCAGATCAGGGTCTTGCCGGCGTTGTCGGCCTCCGGCGCCTTGAAGATCGGCACGCCGTTGGCCACCGCCTCGATGCCAGTCAGCGCCGTGCAGCCGGAAGCGAACGCCCGCAGGATCAGGAAGAGGGTCAGCGCCTGGCTCGCTGGCGCCAGGGCCACTGCGCTGGGCACGGTCGAGCGTTGGCCCAG
>JAAYZY010000198.1 GCA_012514615.1 Chloroflexota bacterium
CCCTGATTCGGGACCGCAAGGGGGAGCACCGCGGGGTGCTACAGGACGTGCGCAAGGCTGGCTACGTCCGCGTGCGGGTGAACGGCGTGGTCTACGACGTGGAAGAAGAGATCGACCTGGAACGTTACAAGTCGCACACCATCGAAGCGGTGGTGGACCGATTGGTCATCCGCCAGGCCGGCGGCATGCAGGAGCGGGACGAAGATGTCTCGCGCCTCACCGATTCGGTGGAGACGGCGCTGCGCTTGGGCGGCGGGGTGATGATCGCCTCCGACGTGAGTGCTGAGCCGGCTCAAGACCACATCTTCTCGGAGCACTTCGCCTGCGTGCGCTGCGGCATCAGCCTGCCGGAGATCGAGCCGCGCACCTTCTCGTTCAACACGCCCTACGGCGCTTGCCCCACCTGCACGGGCCTGGGCACCATGCTGGAGCTGGATGCGGACCTGATCATCCCGGATCGCAACCTCTCCCTGACCCAGGGGGCGGTGCGGCCCTGGAACCGCGACGGCAACGGCGGCGGCGACGGCTACTACCGCCAGCTGCTGCGCGCGGTGGCCCAGACCTACGGGATCCCCATGGACGTGCCGGTGAAGGAGCTCTCTCGGCGACAGCTTGATGTGGTCCTACATGGCAGCCGCCGCGGCGACACCATCCGCATCAACTACCAGAACCATCGCGGCCAGGAACGGATCTACGACACCACCTACGAGGGGGTGATCCCCAACCTACAGCGCCGCTACCGCGAGACCCAGTCGGACTACGTTCGCCAAGAGATCGAGCGGTACATGACCGTGCACCCCTGCCCAACCTGTCAGGGGCGGCGCCTGCAGCCGGCGGCCCTGGCGGTCACGGTGCAGGGGTTAAGCATCGACCGGGTCACCGCCATGTCGGCGGTGCAGGCCCTACGGTGGATCGAGGAGATGGAGCAGGCGTCTACAGATGGCGCAGGCAGACCCGGCGGCATGAGCGCCCGAGAGATGGTCATCGCCCGCCCGATCTTCAAGGAGCTGAGGGCGCGGCTGCACTTCTTGGCCAACGTGGGGCTGGACTACCTGACGCTGGACCGCAGGGCCGCCACCCTCTCTGGGGGGGAGGCGCAGCGCATCCGCCTGGCCACGCAGATCGGCTCGCGGCTCATGGGGGTTCTCTACATCTTGGACGAGCCATCCATCGGCCTGCACCAGAGGGATAACGCCCGGCTGATCCGCACCCTGCAGGAGATGCGCGACCTGGGCAACACCGTGGTGGTGGTGGAGCACGACGAAGAGACAATCCGCAGCGCCGACTGGATCATCGACTTGGGGCCGGGCGCGGGCGAGCACGGCGGCAGGGTGGTCTGCCAGGGGACGCTAGACGAGCTGCTGGCTTGCCCTGAGTCGCTCACGGCGCAGTTCCTCACGGGGCAGCGGCGCATCGCCGTGCCGGCCAAGCGGCGCCTGGGCAACGGCGAATCGATCGTGGTGCGTGGAGCCACTGAGAACAACCTGAAACGGGTGGATGTGCGCTTCCCCCTGGGTCGCCTGGTCTGCGTGACCGGTGTGTCTGGGTCGGGCAAGTCCAGCTTGGTGATGGAGGTGCTCTACAACCGCCTGGCCCAAGAGTTCTACCGCGCCAAGGCGCCGGTCGGCAAGCACGAGGCCATCGAAGGGATGGAGTGCATCGACAAGGTGGTGGACATCGACCAATCGCCCATCGGCCGCACGCCCCGCTCCAACCCGGCCACCTACACCAACGTCTTCACCCAGATCCGTGAGCTGTTCGCCTCGCTGCCCGAGGCGAAGATGCGCGGCTACAAGTCGGGCCGCTTCTCCTTCAACGTGAAGGGCGGCCGCTGCGAGGCCTGCGCTGGCGAGGGGATCATCCGCATCGAGATGCAGTTCCTTCCCGACGTCTACGTGCCCTGCGAAGTGTGCCACGGCAAGCGCTATAACCGAGAAGCGCTGGAGATCCGCTACCGCGGCCGCTCCATCGCCGATGTGCTGGACATGACGGTGGAAGAGGCCATGGAGTTCTTCACCAACCTACCCACCATCCGCAACAAGCTGGAGACGCTGTTCGACGTGGGCCTGGGGTACATCCGCCTGGGGCAGCCGGCCACGACCCTGTCGGGGGGCGAGGCGCAGCGGGTGAAGC
>JAAYZY010000199.1 GCA_012514615.1 Chloroflexota bacterium
AGGGGGCGCTGCGCCGGGAAGAAGGCCGCTGGGTCTGGCAAGGGCAGACGCAGGAGGCGGTTCGGGGCATCCCGGTGACGCTGCAAGCGCTGATCGCCGCCCGGGTCGACGCGCTGGACCCCGGCCCCAAAGGCCTGCTGCAGGTTGCCGCCGTGGCCGGAAGGTCGTTCTCTACCCCATTGCTGGAGCAGGCGCTGCCGCCGGGGCTGCGAGAGGCGCTCCCGACGGGGCTGCGCCAGCTGGCAGAGCGCGATCTGCTCACGGCGGAGGCTGGCGGCTCCCGCTACCAGTTTCGTCACGGCTTGATCCGGGAGACGGTCTACGGCGCGCTGCTCACGCCGGTGCGTCAGGAGCTGCACTGCAGCGTTGGCCAGGGCATCGAAGCGCTGTATGAAGGCCGCTTGAGCGAGCAGGTGGAGGTGTTGGCCTACCACTTCACCGAGGGCCGCGCCGCGGCGCGGGCCATCCCCTACCTGCTGTGGGCCGGCGACCGCTCGGCCAGGCGCTTCGCCAACCAGGAGGCGGTCGGCCACTACGAACAGGCCTTGGCCTTCTTGGAAGAGACCAAGGGCAGCGCCGCCGACCTGGCCCGGGCCCATGCCAGTCTGGGCGATGTGCGGGGCTTTGTGGGACAGTACGAAGCGGCGGAGCAGGACTACCGCTCTGCCCTGGCGTTGGTGCAGGCCGCCCCGGAACCTGAGGCCACGCAGGTGGCTGAGATGCAGCGACGGCTGGCCCGCGTCTACCAACGCCAGGGCGATCAGGACGAAGCAGAGCGTTGGCTGCGGCGGGCCCTGCGCGAGCTGGACGGCGACCCCCGCGCCGCCATGGCGGTGGAGCGGGCCCGGGTGTACAACGACCTGGGCTGGATGCACTTCCGCCGCGGTGAGATGGCCGATGCGCTGACCTGGACCACCCGCTGCTTGAGCATCCTGGAAGGGACCAGCCACTACGGCGACCTTGCTGCGGCCTACAACCGCCTGACCGGCATGCACTTCCGTCTGGGCGATGTGACGCAGGCCCGAGAGGTGGCCCAGCGCGGCCTGCGCCTGCGGCGGCGCATGGGCGATACCCACGGCCTGGCCCTTTCCTACAACAACTTGGGCGGCCTGGCCATGTTCAGCGGCGACTGGGATGAAGCCTTGGAGTACAACCAGCAGAGCCTGGCGCTCAAGGAGCGCTTGGGCGACGTGCCCGGGCAGCGCAGCTCCCACAACAACCTGGGGCTGATCCACCTCCTGCGGGGCGATTGGGAGAAAGCTGAGGCGGCCCTGCATCAAGCGCTGGCGCTGGCCCGCAGCATCCAAGAACCCTGGGGCGTCAGCCAGACCTTGGCCAACCTCATCCGCTTGGACCTGGCTCGGGGCGACTGGACGGCCGCCGGTCAACGCCTGGAAGAAGGGTGGCGACTGGCCGAAGAGAGCGCGGCCAGCGAACAGCTCACCGAGCTGGCTCGGCTGCGCGCCGAGCGCTTGCTGGGGCTGGGCGAGCTGGAGCAGGCTCAGCAGGCCGCCCTCGCTGCAGCGGCGCTGGCCGAGCGCGCTCGGGACCTCGCGGAGCAGGGAGCGGCCTTGCGGGTGCTGGCGGCGGTGCAGCGGGCTGCCGGGCGCTTGGTCGAAGCGGCTGCCACCGCCGAACGCAGCCTGGAGCGCCTGAGCGAAGCGCGCAACCGCTACGAGCTGGGCCGGGCCTACTGCGAGCAGGGCGAGGTGCTGCGGCTGCAAGACCGGCTGGACGACGCTCGCGACAGCATGGAGAAGGCCCTGGCCATCTTCCGACGCTTGGGAGCCCGCCACGACGCGACCATTGCCAGCCGCGCGCTGGTGGCGTTGCAGTCGGCCACGGCCGGCCTGGCTCGCGACACCGCCAGTTAGCCCTTCGCCCGACGCCCCCGCGGGAAGAGCCGCCCCACCGACCGCATCTCCTCAGAGCGCAGCGCCCAGGCCGCCAGACCGAAGGCCCCTCCGCCCAACGCCGCCCCTGCCGCCAACTGCACGGCAGGCGCCCATGCAGCCAGGCGCGGCATGGCCACACCCAGCAGGGCGCTCATGGCCGCGGTGGCCCAGACGGTGCGGGTGAGCGAGTCGGCCAACGCCGTGTCGCCGAAGCCGCCCACCCGGCGATGCAGCAGCGCCCCCAAGAGGAGCACCTCCACGGTGGTAGCCACGGTGTTGGCCAAGGCTAGGTAGGCATGGGCGTGAGGCTGGTGGCCCAGCGCCAGCACTGCAACCACACCCAGGGCGATGTTGGCGGTCATGGCCCCCATCCCCACCAGGACCGGCGTCAGGGTGTCGTGGAGGGCAAAGAAGCCGCGGGCGATGACCTCCAAGGCGCTGTGGGCCGGCAGCCCCAGGGCATAGAGCGCCAACGCGGCTACCACCATGGCCGTGGAGCGCTCGGTGAACGCCCCCCTCTGGAAGAGCAGCTCCACCAGGGGCGTGCGTAAGAAGAAGAGCCCCAAGGCGACCGGCAGCGTGAGGAACAGGAGGGCCCGCAGCGTGTCGGCGAGGGTGTGGCGCATCTCGGCGGCGCGGGCTTGCGCCGCCAGGGCGGAGAGGGTGGGGAAGACCACCGTCCCCGCCGCCTGGGCCAAGATCCCTTGCGGCAGCAGCATCAGCAGCCAGGCGTAGTTCAGCGCAGCCAGGCTGCCGGCGGCCAGGGTGGAGGCCAGGATGGTGTTCACCAGGAAGGTGAGCTGCACCAGACCCAGCCCGAAGCTACGGGGCAGCATCAGCCGCACCACCTCCCGCAGGTCTGCTGAGCGCAGATCCAGGGTGGGGGTGTAGCTCGGGCGCAGGCGGGCCAGATCTGGCAGCTGCACCGCCAGGTGCAACGCCGCCCCGACCACCACGCCGTAGGCCAGCCCGTAGACCCCCAGGCTGGGGGCCAGCAGCCAAGCGCCCAGGATGATGCACAGGTTGTAGACCGCGGGGGCCAGCGCCGGCAGCAAGAAGCGGCTGTAGGAGTTGAGCACGCCCATGAGGATGCCGCTGACCGAGAAGACCACCGGCGAGAGGAGCATCAGGCGCATCAACCGGGCGGCCAGCGCCTGCCGCTCCGGAGGAAAGCCCGGCGCCACCACGTGGGCCATCAGCCAGGGGGCTTGCCAGGCCGCCAACAGCGAGGCCAGCGCCAAGACCACCAGCAGCAGGTTGACCACGTGGCTGGTGAGACGCCAGCCGGCGCGCTCGTCGCCCCGGCTGAGCAGGGCCGAGAAGGTGGGGATGAAGGCCGAGGCCAATGCCCCGCCAGCCACCAACTGGAAGAGCAGGTCGGGCACGCGGAAAGCCGCTAGGTAGGCGTCCAGGTCGCCGCTGGTGCCGAACTGGTGGCCGATGATCAGCTCTCGCGCCAGGCCCAGCAGGCGGCTGAGGAGGAAGGCCGCCATGACGGTGCCCGTGGCCCGCGCCAACTCTCGACGGTTCAGCGGACGCGCTTGAGCCATCCCGCTTTCATCCTCCGCTCCCCTCCGCCCTTCTCGCGCAAGTCTACCTTCTCTGGTCATTCCCGCGCCGGCCCGCTTGCCCCTGTCATTCCCGCGCAAGCGGGAATCCACCTTACGGCTGTGCGGCCGACAGCAGATCCAACGTCGTGACGGCCAGGAGCCGCACGGCGTGGGTCAGGGCCCGTTCGTCGAAGTCGTAGACGTTGGTGTGGGCAAGGGGGCGGTCGCCCAGGCCTGCTAGGTCGGCGCCGATGCCCAAGCTGGCGGCCTGCCCGCCGCGTTGCTGCACCCGCTGCATCATGTAGGTGTAGTCTTCGCTGCCGCCGCTGCGGAATGGCGGGTGCAGGCGGAAGCCCCCAAGGCGTTTGGCGACCTCGGCCACCCGCTCGGCCAGGGCGGGGTCGGTCTCAGCGCTGGGCGCGCTGCCCATGGGCTGGATCTCCAGGCCGCACTCGTACATGGCAGCGGCCGCCTCCAGCACGCGCCGGGCGCCGCGGTGCATGTAGTCGCTCAACTCGCTGGTGTCGCCGCGGGTCTCCACCAACAGGTGGGCGTGGGGCGCAATGATGTTGCGGGCGGTGCCGGCGGCCATGCGGCCCACGTTCACCCGCGTACCCCCCGCGCCGTGTCGGGGCAGAGCGTAGAGGTTGACCACCGCCGTGGCCGCCGCCAGGAGGGCGTTCTTGCCGCCCTGGGGGCTGCCGCCGGCGTGGGCCGGGGCGCCGTGGAACCAGGCGTCGAACTTCTCTGTGGCGGTCCAACCGCCCACGGAACAGAACAGGTCGCCCAGCGGCCAGCCGCCAGTGAACAGGTGCTGCCCCAGCATCCAGTCCACGTCGTCCAGCACGCCGGCTCCCACCATGGCCTTGGCCCCGCAAACGCCCTCTTCGGCCGGCTGGAAGACGAGCTTCACCGTGCCGTGCAGGTGGCTGCGGAGCTGCGCCAGCAGCGTGGCGATGCCCAAGCCGATGGCGGTGTGGCCGTCGTGCCCACAGGCGTGGGTCGCCTCTGGGTTGACCGAGGCGAAGCCTTCCCGCGCCGGGCGGTGTGTTGGGCTGTCGCTCTCTTGGATCTCCAAGGCGTCCATGTCGAAGCGTATGGCCAGGGTGGGGCCGGGCCCGGCGCGCAGCGTGCCCACCACGCCGGTGAATCCGCCGCGCACGGCGTCCAGGTACGCGGGGTCGGCCCCTTGGGTGCGGGCCCGCTGCCAGCGCTGCTCCAGTACGTCCGGCGGGGGCACGGCCATGCGGTCTCCGTCGCGCAAGACCTCCCGGCCCAACTGCACCTGCCAACCCAAGTCGCTCAGGCGGCGGGCTACCAGCGAGGCCGTACGAAACTCCGTCCAGCCTGGCTCGGCGTGGCGGTGGAAGTCGCGACGGTCGGCGACCAGGCTTGGCGATAGCTCATCGGTGATGCGGATCACGTGCTCGATCAACGGCGATCTCCTCCGGAGGGGTGGTCTGCAGAGAGAGTATACCATAACGGGCGCGAAACCAGCCACCCGGCGCGCAGCCGGGCGGCTGGCGGCGCGCCGGGCGATGCGCCGGCGCCGGTCCATCGCCGTCAGCCTGGTGTTGCCACGGCTTCGCCGGGCGCATGGCGCTCTGGCGCCCTCTTGGGCTAGACCCGCAAGATGAAGCGGGCCAACGAAAGGTAGATCAGCAGCCCAGTGGCATCTACCAGGGTGCTCATGAACGGCCCGGACACCAGGGTGGGGTCGACCCGTAGGCGAGAGGCGATGAGGGGCAGCAGCGCCCCCACCGTGTTGGCCCACAGCACAATGGCGATGATGCCCAAGGAGACGGTGATGGCCACCGGGACGCCGGTGCCCCAGGTGATCGCTCGGACGTAAGCGGCAATGCCCATGGCCGTCCCCAGAAGCAGCGCCACGCGGGTCTCGTGCCACCAGACCCGCAGCGAGTCGGAGGAGTCTACGTCGCCCAGAGCCAGCGATCGGATCAGGGTGGAGGTGGCCTGGAAGCCGGCATTGCCGCCGGTGCCCACGATGAGCGGGATGAAGGTGGCGAGGGCCACCACCGCGGCCAACTGATCCTCAAAGTGCCGCAGCACCGTGCCGGTGAGGGTGCCGGTGACAAAGAGCAGGAGGAGCCAGCCGACCCGCCGGCCGGCGACCTCGATGGGATTGCTGTCCAGGTAGGGACGCCCCAGGGGCAATGCGCCGCCGAAGCGCTCGAAGTCCTCGGTGGCTTCCTCCTGCAAGACATCCACCAGGTCGTCCACGCTGATGACGCCGATCAGCCGCCCTTCGCCATCGACCACGGGCAGAGCGGTGAGGTCATAGCGGGCCATGAGCTGAGCGCACTGCTCTTGGTCGGCTTCGGTGCGCACGCTGATCACGTCCGGGTCGGCCAGTTCCTCTATCCGTGTGGTGGGCTGGGCCTTGATGAGGTGGAACAGGCTGACGACCCCAGTCAGGTGGCCGTGGGCGCTGACGACGAAGAGGTAGGCGGTGTCGGTGTCGGGCGAGTAGCGGCGGATGGCCGTGAGGGCTTCGCTTACGGCCATGCGGCTGCGCAGCGCCAGGAACTCGGAGGTCATCAGCCCGCCGGCGGTCTCATCCCGGTGCAGCAGGAGGGGGCGCACCTCGTCGGCATCCTCCATCTGGGAGAGGATGGCATGCACCTGTTGGGGGGCCAGGTCGCCCAGGATGTCGGCGGCCTCGTCTGGCTCCATCTCATCGAGGATGTCGGCCAGGTCTTCCGGCTCCAGGCGGCGCGCCAGGTCGGCGGCCTGCACCTCTTCCATCTCCTCCAAGATGTTGGCCATCTCCGGCGTGGAAAGCCCGGCTGCCAGGGTGTCTTGCTGCTCGGGAGGGAGGTCGCCGAAAAGCTCGGCCTGGTCTGGGGTGCGCAGCGCCAGGATGATGGCGATGGCCCCTTCCATATCGTTGGTGGCCAGGTGCTCTCGCACCCGATCCAGGGTCTGATCTAGGGTCTTGGCTTCCATGACGCACCTCCCCACAAGGATGGCTTCAGAGCGCGGACCGACGGCCGCAGGGCGGCCGTCGGAGCTGTCGCCGGAACGGAGCGCTCTTCACCCGGCGGGATGATGGGGCGGGCGGCGTTGGCGGCAATGCGTCCAACGTTCACCCGCGTACCCCCAGCGCTGTTCCAGTACGTCTGGCGGGGGCACGGCCATGCGGTCTCCGTCGCGCAAGACCTCCCGGCCCAACTGCACCTGCAGCTCAAGTCGCTCAGGCGGCGGGCTACCAGCGAGGCCGTACGAGACTCCGTCCAGCCTGGCTCGGCCTGGCGGTGGAAGTCGCGACGGTCGGCGACCAAGCTTGGCGACAGCTCATCGGTGATGCGGACCACGTGCTCGATCAACGGCGATCTCCTCCGGAGGGGTGGTCTGCATAGAGCGCATGCCATGATGGGCGCAAAGCCAGCGACCCGGCGCGCAGCCGGGCGGCTGGCAGGGCGCAAAGGCGGGGCGCTGGGACCCACGCCATCAGAACCAATCGCGCCTGACAAACAAGAACACGGCTGCCAGCGAAAGGGCGATTGAGATGCCCAGAGTCAGGGGGAAAGCGAAGGGTTGGTTCTGCAGCGGCAGGTTCACGTTCATGCCGTAGAAGCTGGCCACCATGGTGGGCAGGCTCATGACGATGGTGATAGAGGCCAGAATCTTCATTACCGCGTTCAGGTTGTTGGAGATGATGGAGGCAAAGGCATCCATCATC
>JAAYZY010000200.1 GCA_012514615.1 Chloroflexota bacterium
ACTCGTGGGGCTCGGCCACGTCCACCAGGTGGTGGCGCACCGTCTGCCGTTCTGCCAGGGTGGCCTTGGCTGTGCCGATATCCAGCCCGCGGTAGACCTGGCGCGAATCGGCCGAGACGACCTCGCCGCCCAGCGCCTGGGCCAGGTGGAGCGAGAGGGCGGTCTTGCCCACGCCGGTGGGGCCCACCAACACCAGCAGCGGGCCTGCTTGGCTGGGGGAGTGAACTGAGCTGGCTTCTGGGGGCGTGGCGGACATGGACACCGGTCCTTTGCCTCCGTGCCTGGTGGGCCTACGGGGCGCCCACCGCGTTGGGCAGCCAGCGTACCGATGGAGGCTGACCGCCCTGCGCCATGAAGATGGCCACCACATCGATGCGCCAGGGGCCGGTCCACCCGGTCTCAGCCACGTAGGCCTCGGCCAAGGCCACAAGGCGCGCCTGCTTGGCCGGGGTGAGCGCTTCTTCCGGAAAACCCAGGCGGCAGCTGCTGCGGGTCTTCACCTCCACCAAGACTAGATAGTCGCCATCGCGAGCCACCAGGTCGATCTCGCCATAGCGCGTGCGGTGATTGCGGGCCAGGATCTGTAGGCCTTGGTTCTCCAGGGTGCGGGCCGCCAGCTCTTCCCCCCGGCGGCCGAGCCGTTGCCCCGGGTGGGTCATGGCGCGCTCCCCAGCAGGGCGGCCACGGGCCGGTAGCTGGCGCGGTGCGCTTGGCAGGGACCCAACCGCTGCAACGCCTGGCAGTGCGCCGCTGTGCCATAGCCCTTATGCTGTTCGAAGCCATAGCCGGGATAGTCCGCAGCCATCTGCACCATGAGCCGGTCTCGAGTCACCTTGGCCACCACCGACGCCGCGGCGATGGAGAGTACCAGGGCGTCTCCATGCGGGATGGGGCGCTGCGGCAGGGCCACTTGGGGCAGGGTGAGGTGATCCAGCAGCAGGCAGCCGGGCGTGGCAGGCAATTGAGCCAGGGCGCGCTGCATGGCCAGGCGGGTGGCCTGCAGGACGTTGAGCCGATCCACCTCCGCCGCCGACGCCAAGCCTACGCCCACGGCCAGGGCCAGGCTCCAGATGCACGGGTAGAGTCGTTCGCGCTGCCTGGGGCTAAGCTTCTTGGAATCGTCCAGGCCGCGCCAGAGTTGCAGCGCTTCCACCGTGGGGTGTGGAGGCAGTATTACCGCGGCAGCCGCCACCGGGCCAGCCCAGGCGCCGCGGCCGGCCTCGTCCAGGCCGGCTACCAGGCCGATGCCCTGGCTCCAGAGGTCGTGTTCCTGTTCGAGGCTCGGACGGCTGCTGGTTCTTGCGCTAATGGCTCGCACTCCGCTGGCGGTTGCGCCGATTGTACCACCGAGACTGCGGCGCGTCAAGGGGTTTCTGGGCCGGGCGGGCGGCGGCCGCCCAGGTGCTTGGGCCGGACGGCGGGCGCAGGGGCGAGTTGACAGCGTGTTGGCGCTGTGGTATCATGAGGCCAAAGAGGTACACATGCACAGCAGTGAGCGCGGATGGCGCGGGGCAGCGGAGGTCGGTGGACCTTCGCCTTTTTGCGTGTGTGGGCAACTGAACTCACTGAGAGAGGAACCTATAGAGTGACGGATCCGAATGGCGAGAAGAAGCTGCGCATCATCCCCCTGGGAGGTCTAGGGGAAGTGGGCAAGAACATGATGCTCGTGGAGTACGATCAGCAGATCCTGCTCATCGACGCCGGGGTCATGTTCCCCGAAAACGACATGCTGGGTGTAGATCTGGTGATCCCTGACTACGGGTACCTGCGTGGGCGGGGGGAACAGATCGTGGGGATTGTGCTCACCCACGGCCACGAAGACCACACCGGGGCGCTGCCTTACCTGCTGCGGGAGTTCCCCATGCCGGTTTACGGCACTCGGCTCACCCTGGGCCTGTTGCAGGCCAAGCTGCGGGAGCACCGTCTGCTGGACAACACCGAGGTGCACGAGATCGTGCCCGGCCAGGCGACGCGCCTGGGGCCGTTTGAGTTCGAACCGTTCGCGGTGAACCACTCGATCCCGGACGGCGTTGGCCTAGCCATCCGCACGCCAGTGGGGTTGGTGGTCCATTCGGGCGATTTCAAGTTCGACCACACGCCGGTGGATGGGCGCAGCACCGACCTCACACGTCTGGCCCAGCTAGCCGGCGAGGGGGTGCTGTTGCTGATGGCCGACTCCACCAACGCCGAACGCCCCGGCTTCACTCCGTCGGAACGGGTGGTGGATGCAGCGTTTGACGAGGCGTTTCGGGAGGCCAAGGGCCGCATCATCATCGCCACCTTCGCCTCCCTCATCTCCAGGATCCAGCAGGTGCTGCGCGCCGCCCAGCGCCATGGACGCAAGGTCGCCGTGGCTGGCCGCAGCATGCAAGAGAACACGCGCATCGCCCAGGAGCTGGGGTACCTGACCGTGCCGGCCGGCATCCTGGTGACGCCCCACGAACTGGCGCAGCTTCCTCCCCAACAGGCGGTGCTGTTGACCACGGGCACGCAGGGCGAGCCCAGCGCCGGGCTGGCCCGCCTTGCCTGGGGGCAGCATCGGCAGATCCAGGTGGTGCCGGGCGATACAGTAATCATCTCGGCTCACCCCATCCCAGGCAACGAAGAAGAGGTGAACGAGATCGTCAACCGCCTGTTCCAGAAGGGCGCCAACGTCATCTACGAGCGGATTGCCCCGGTGCACGTCAGCGGCCACGCCAGCCAAGAAGACCAGAAACTGCTGCTGCGGCTGGTCAAGCCCAGGTTCTTCCTGCCGATCCATGGCGAGCTGCGGCACCTGCGGGCCCACGCCCGCCTCGCCCACGACCTGGGCATTCCTGCCGAGAACGTTTTCACCGTGGAGAATGGCTTCATCCTGGAGTTCGACCGGCGGGGCGGCCAGGTGCGAGAGCGGGTGCCG
>JAAYZY010000201.1 GCA_012514615.1 Chloroflexota bacterium
ATGGGGTATCCCTGTGCCGCTGGAAGGGTTCGAGCACAAGACCCTCTACGTCTGGTTGGAGGCGGTGACCGGCTACCTGTCGGTGACCCACGAGTGGGCCCTGGCTGCGGGCGATGCGGCCCGCTGGCAGGAGTGGTGGGGCGATGACGTGCGCTCCTACTACTTCATCGGCAAAGATAACATCGAGTTCCACTCCATCATCTGGCCGGGGATGCTGCTGGGTCATGGCGGCCTGGCGCTGCCCTACGATGTGCCGGCCAACGAGTACCTCACTGTGGGGGGGCGGCAGCTTTCCAAGAGCCGCAACTGGGTGGTCAACGTCCTGGACTACCTGGAGCGTTTCGATCCAGATCCGCTGCGTTACGTCCTGACTATCAACGCCCCGGAGCGCTCCGATTCCAACTTCACCTGGGCGGAGTTCGTGCGCCGCAATAACGACGAACTGGTGGCCACCTGGGGCAACCTGGTGAATCGCGTGCTGTCGTTCACCTACAAGCGATTTGGCCAGCAGGTGCCGACGCCTGGAGCGCTCTCCCCGGAGGACCAGGAGGTGCTGGCCAAGGTGGAGGCCGGCTTCGCGCCCATCGGCCAGCTCTTGGAAGAATGCAAGTTCAAGCAGGCCCTCACCGAGGCGATGGCTCTGGCCCAAGAGGTGAACCGCTACCTCAACGCCCGGGAGCCCTGGAGCCTCTTCAAGACCGACCGGGAGGGGGCGGCCACCATCCTGTACGTGGCCCTGCGGGCCATCGACTCGCTGAAGACGATCCTGTGCCCCTTCTTGCCGTTCACCTGCCAATCGCTGCACCAGATGCTGGGCTACGACGGTACCCTGATGGGGCAGCTCTGCGTTGAGCAGGCGCACGAGAGCGAGCGCAGCCACACCCTGCTGCGATTCGACGGGGCCGACCTGGTGCGCGGCTGGGCGCCCAGCCGCCTGGCCCCCGGCCAGGCGCTGCGCCAGCCGGCGCCGCTGTTCCGCAAGCTGGAAGAAGAGGTGGCTGCGGAAGAAGAAGAGCGCATGGCTCTCCGTTTGGCGCATTGAGTTGGCAGAGGAGCGACTGTGAACGCCGCCAGGCGAGGGTGGGGCCGCTGGGGGCTGCTGGCAGTGCTGGTCGGCTACCTGGCGGCCGCCTCGGCCTTCGCCTGGTTCACGCCGCCGTGGCAAGCCCCCGACGAGCCAGCCCACTACAACTACATCCGCCACCTGGCTGAGGGCCTGGGGCTGCCGGTGTTGCTCCCCGGCGACTACCCGCACAACTACCTGGAAGCCCTCAAGGCGCAGCGTTTTCCGGCCGACCTGCCCATCGCGCCTCTGCGCTACGAGTTCCATCAGCCGCCCCTCTACTACTTGCTGGCGACGCCGCTCTACTGGCTGTCTGGCGGCAGCCTGCTGGCGCTGCGCCTCTTCTCGGCCGCCTTGGGGGCCGCCCTGTTGGCGGCAGTGCACCGGCTGGCCCAGGCTTCCCTCCCTGGCCGCCCTGCTGTGGCGCTGGGCGCAACAGCCTTTGTCGCCTTCCTCCCCATGCACCTGGCCACCAGCGCGGCGGTGAACAACGACATCCTCGCTGAGCTCTGTCTGGCCTGGGCCATGCTGGGGCTGGTGCGCTACCTGCAGGCCGACCAGGCAGTGCAACCGGCTCGGCTGACTGGGTTGGGCCTGCTCATCGGCTTGGGGTTGTGCACCAAGACCAGCGCCTACATCCTCCTGCCTCTGAGCCTGGGGGCGGTAGCCCTGCGTCAGGCGCGCTTGACGGCGGCGGGCGGCCGGCCCCACCCGGGGTCGGCCTGGCGAGAGGCGGTTGCCCTGTGGGGGCCGGCGCTGCTGTTGGGGGCCCTCTGGTGGGGACGCAACCTGTGGGTCTACGGCGGGGCCGACTTCCTGGGGCTGGCTCGTCACGACGCAGTGGTGATGGGGCAGCTGCGCACGGCCGACTGGTTGGCCCAGGTGGGGTGGCCGGCAGCGGTGGCGGCGTTTGCGGCCACCACCTTCCGCAGCTTCTGGGGGCAGTTCGGGTGGATGGGCGTCCTCCTGGACGCACGCCTCTACGGAGCGTTGGCTGTGCTCTCGGCGGCGGTGCTCGGGGGTGCAGCGGCGGCTGCCTGGCGCGTTGGCCGGGCCAAGCGGCGGGCGCGCCCGAAGCGGTGGGCCATGGCCCTGCTATTGGGCTGGCTGGCGCTGAACCTGCTGGCCTACGCCTGGTACAACGGGCAGTTCGTGCAGCACCAGGGCCGCTACCTGTTTTGGGCGCTGCCGGTTTGGGGGCTCGCCTTCGCTGTGGGGTGGGCGGAAATGACAGCGCGGCCGCCGGTGGCTCGCTGGGGCGCGGCCATCCTGGGGCTTGCTGGCCTGGGGTTGGCCCTGGTGAGCGCCTCCGCCAGTGCGTTGGACAAGTGGGGCGTAGCCTTGTGCTGGGGGGGGGCAGCAGGGTTGGCCGTCTTGTCGCTGCTGCCTGCCGGCCTGCGTCGTCTGGCGTTCTGGGGGCTGTTCGCGGCGTTGTGGGGCGTGTCGCTGGTCTGCCTGCTGGGCTTCGTTGTGCCGGCCCTCGCCGGCTGAGCGCGCCGGGCGGCGCGTTGACCGCCCCCAGCAGTTGTGCTATAATGGTTCTGGGAGGGCCATATGGCAACGGCAAGGGATATCGCCATCATCATCTTGGCTGTGGAATCGATTGTCATCGGCGCGCTGTTGATCTACCTCATCTTCCAGGTGCGCAGCCTCATCAAGCTGCTGCAGGAAGAGGTGAGGCCGATCATCGATTCGACTCGCCAGACCGTAGGCACTGTGCGGGGGACAACCGCGTTCCTGAGCGAGACGTTGGTCAGCCCGGTGGTGCAGGTTTCTGGTTACGTAGCCGGTCTGCGCCAGATGGTCCGTACGCTGATGGGCAAAGATGGCCGATAGAGGGGCGGGCCGTTGGGCCCGTGATCACTCAAGAGTGGAGGAGAACCGATGGCCGATAAGAGCGGGGACTTCCTGGCAGGGTTCCTCTTTGGGAGCCTGGTAGGTGCGGCGG
>JAAYZY010000202.1 GCA_012514615.1 Chloroflexota bacterium
AGGCGGTTGCGGCGGTGGGCCCGGCCGGCGGTGCGGGACGATGGGGCGCGCCTGGCCGTGGACCCCACCGCAGCCCACGCCTATTGCCTGGAATGGCAGGGTGAAGGGGTGCGCTTCTTTGTGGATGGCACACTCTTCTGGCAGACGCCCGTCTCACCCAGGGGGCCGCTGGCTTGGGTGGTGTGGATTGACAACCAGTACGCCGCCTTCCCGGCCGACGGCCGCCTGCGCTTCGGCCTTCTGGCGCACCCGCGGCCGGCCTGGCTGGAGGTGGAGGAGCTATCGGTAGAGGCCATGGGCTGATGGGCTGGCGCGCCCACAGAGAGGAGGGGAGGATGCAGCAGGGTGAATACACAGAGGGCAACCGTCTGGCCTGGAACGAGGCGGAACCGTACCACAGGCGCAAAGCGTTCGACCAGTGGCGGGCGCGGTTCCGCCAGCCTGGCTACTCGTGCCTGGACGCGACCCTCACCGCGACCTTGCAGGGGATCGGCTTGGCCGGCAAGGATGCCGTGCAGCTGGGGTGCAACAACGGTCGAGAGTTGCTTTCGCTGTGGAACCTGGGCGCAGGCCGCTGCGTGGGGTTTGATATCTCCGACGCCTTCATCGGCCAGGCGCGGGAGCTGGCCGCGCTGGCCCGCCTGCCGGTGGAGTTCGTGCGGGGCGATATCTACCAAGTGCCGCCGGCCTACTATGGAAGCTTCGACCTGGCCCTGGTGACCGTTGGCGTGCTGGGCTGGATGCCAGACCTGGCCGGCCTCTTCGGCATAGCGGCGCGCCTACTGCGGCCGGGCGGGTGGCTGGTGGTCTACGAGATGCACCCGGCGCTGGACCTGTTTGAGGCGGACGATCACGGCGACCCGCCAACCCTGGCCCACTCGTACTTCCGCACCGAGCCCTACGTAGACGAAGACGGCCTGGACTACGTGGGCGGTGAACGGTACGCAGCGCGCCCCACTCACTGGTTCCACCACACCGTGAGCGACATTGTGGAAGGGTGCCTGGGGGCTGGCCTGACGCTGCGGGGGTTTCGGGAGCACACCCACGACCTGTCGGAGGTCTTCGCCCACTTTGAGCGCCTGCGGGTGCGGCCGCCCCTGAGCTTCACCTTGCTGGCGCAGCGCAGCGACGGCCGCCGGTGACCGCGCCGGCGTGGACGCTGGAAGCGCTGCCAGGGCGCTATGCGGTCTGCCGGCTGAAGCCTCAGGCCGCCGCGCCGACGTGGGCCGCCGGGCAGTTCGTCTCGGTCACCCGCAGCGACCGTGAGTGCTCGGTGATCTGCCGGCAGGAATCGGTGCCGGCCGGGGTCGTGTGCCAGGCAGGCTGGCGAGCCCTGCGTGTGCAGGGGAAGCTCCCTTTTGACGCGGTGGGCGTGCTGGCCGCCTTGGCTGGGGCGCTGGCCGAGGCCCAGGTGAGCCTGCTGGCCCTGGCCACCTACGACACCGACTACCTCTTGGTGCCGGAAGGGCAGTGGGCGGCGGCAGTGGCCGCGCTGCAGGCGCAGGGGCATCGCGTAGAGGGTGGAGACCAGGGCTAGCGCCCGCCCCGCTGCCGCCGCCGCTGGCGCCGGCCGGGGTCTCCCGCGCTGGGCTGCAGGGGCGGCGCAGGCTCGTCCGCTGCGCTGAGTCGCCGCTCCACCAGGCGGGCGAGAGCCGCGCCCAGCCGCGGCAGCGCCTCTTGGGCCGTCAGGGCCAACCCACCCCCGATGAGGGAGAGCAGGCCCGCCTTGCGTTGGGCGGTCGGCAGCGCAGGCTGGAGGATCGTGATGACCGGGGCCGGCGCGATGGCGCGGTAAGGGCGCTCGGGGTACGTGTGGGCGATGGCCTCCTCGGGGCAGACCTGTGGGCAGGCCCCGCAGTCGGTGCAGAGCGTGGGGTCGATCTCAGCGAAAGGGCCCACCAGGGAGATGGCCCCCTCAGGGCACACCGCCACGCATTCGCCGCAGCCGGTGCAGCGTTCAGTCCGTACGATCACTCCTCTCGCCTCTCACTTCCCTTGCCGCCTGTACTCATCATAGGCTTCCAGCAGGTTGTGCAGCAGGCGGTCCGTCTGGCGCAGCTCGCTTACCCAGCTATCCAGGTAGGCTTCGCCTTCCGCGGTGACGCGGTAGACGCGTCGCGGCGGACCCTGCCCGCCGATCTCCCAAGTCGAGGCGACAAAGCCCCGCCCTTCCAGGTCGCGCAGCGTGCGGTAGACGGCGCTGGAGTCTACCAGCGCGTCGCCGAAGCCGAACTCCTGCAGCGCAGTCAGCAGGTCGTAGCCGTGGCTCTCGTCACGGCGCAGCAGCAGAAGCAGGCACGGCTCCACGAAACGGGAGATGCGGCGAGGGCAAGGGCCCTTGCGGCCTCCCCCTCTCCAGCCAGGGCCATGGGGCATGGGTCACCTCTTATCCCTATATGCATTTTGCACCTAGAGTATACCACGGCAGGGGCTGTTGTCAAGCCGCGGGCACGACGGAAGGCTCGTCCCCCGGCGCGTACAGGCGAGGGGCGGCGTGCGCGCCGCGTGTGCCTTGACTTCCCTGGCCCTGCGCCGTATAATGGCCGTGGCGCGTACCGTTGTCCCGCGGGCGTCCCTGCGGCTTTCCCACTGCAAGTGAGGTCCCCCATGAAGACCGCCTCCCCTGTCCTGTCGCTGGCTGTCGCTTTCTTGCTGCTTGCCGTTTCGGTAAGCCTACCCGCGCAAGCGGCCCCGCCGGCCGCGCCGGGGGCCACCCCGGGTTCGCCGCTCTTCATCGAGAACGTGGGCCAGTTTGCGCCCGGGGCGCGCTTCCAGATGTGGGGCGGGCCGGGCACGGTGTGGCTGGCCGAAGACGCCCTGTGGGTCTCGGTGGTCG
>JAAYZY010000203.1 GCA_012514615.1 Chloroflexota bacterium
CCGCGGCGTTGAAGTCAGCCGGCCGCAGCTTGATGTGATCTTCCAAGAAGAAGCCTTCGCCCGAGATCGGCACGCCCAGCAGACCGGCCAAGCGAGCGTTGTCGGGGTTGGGGGCTGGGGGCACGCTGAGGGCCAGGAGGTCCGCCTCCCAGCGGAGCTCGGCGTCCATCACCGGGTCGTGAGCTGTCACCACCAGGCGGCCGTCGTCGTGGGAGAGCCGCGGCGGGTGCGCGTCGTCGTAGCGCACGAAGAGCACGCCCAGCCGCCGCGCCTCAGTGTAGTACTGCTCCCGGAAGCCGTAGGTCATGATCTCCTTGTACAGCACTGCAATCTGTACGTCTGGGCGCGCTCGCTTGAGGCGGATGGCGTTCTTCATGGCCGCGGTGCAGCAGGTGCGACTGCAGAATAGGCCTTTGGCCTCAGGCGGCCGCACGCACTGGATCATGACCACCTGGCGCACCTGGGCCAGCTCCTGGGGGAGCAGGGCCAGCTTGCTCTCCAGCTCGGTTTGGGTGACGACGCGGGCGTCTTGGCCGTGGCCATAGGCGGCCCCGCTGCCCTGGATGGCGCCCGTGGCCACGATGAGCGCTCCGTGGCGCACTTCCTGGGTGCTGATCTGGCCGTCTGCGCTCCGGCTCTGTAAGGTGGCGCGGAAGTCGCCAGCGTGCCCAGCCAAGGCGGCGAGCTCGCTGTTGAGCAGCACAGTGATGCGCGGGTGGTGCGTCAGGCGGTAGGTCAGGGAGCTGACAAGCTCCTGGGGACTGGGGCCCTGGGGGGTGAAGTAGAGCCGACGTGCGTGGCCGCCCAGCGCCCCGGTCTTCTCCACCAGCGTTACCGGGCTGCCCCAGTCGGCCAGGGTCAGCGCCGCGGTCATGCCGGCGACGCCGCCGCCCAGCACCAGGGCCTGCCGCTGCACCGGTCGCCTGGTCGCCGCCACCGGCCCCAAGGATGCCGCTCTGGCGGCGCTGACCCGCACCGTCTCCTTGGCTTGGCGGGTGGCCCCGGCGGGGTCGTCGGCGTGAACCCAGGCGCATTGCTCCCGCAGGTTGGTGAACTCCAGCAGGTAGGGGTTGAGCCCTTCACCTTGGAGCACAGTGCGGAAGAGGGCCTCGTGGGTGCGGGGACTGCAAGCGGCCACCACAGCGCGGTTGAGGCGGTGGTCGCGCAGGGCTTGGGCGATGAGGGCCTGCCCCTCGGCCAGGCAAGCGAACTCCACTTCTTGGGCGTGGGCGACGTGGGGCAGCCTGCCGGCCATGGCCGTCACTGCAGCGGTGTCTACCACGCCGGCCACTTCGGCGCCGCAGCGGCAGATGAAGACGCCGACGCGGGGCGCCTCGCCCTGCACGTCCCGTTCTGGGGGCAGGGGGCGCGGCGGTGCGCTGGGCGTGTCGGCCAACAGGCGCAGCGACTCGGCCGCTGCGCCGCTGGCATCCAGCACCGTCTCGGCGATCTCCTTGGGTGCCGAGAACGCGCCGGCCACGAAGACGCCGGGCCGGCTGGTTCTCAGCGGGGTGAACAGGGAGGTGTCGCAGAAGCCATAGGGGTTCAGGTCGATGCCCAGTTGGCCGGCCAGGGCCGCTGCCCCCTGGGGCGGTTCGCTGCCTACGGCCAGCACCACCATGCCGAAACGCTCGTAGCGCAGGCGGCCGGCGTCGTCCAGGTAGCCCAGGCAGAGGTCGTGGGTGAGGGGGTCTTCCTTGACTTCGGAAACGCGACAGCGGACGTACTCGACCCCGTAGGTCTGTTGCGAGGCCTGGTAGTAGGCGTAGGTTTCCTTGTTGAAGGCCCGCTCGTCCATGATGAAGACCTTGGCCGCGGCATGGGGCAGGCGCTGGCGGGCCAGGATCGCCTGCTTGGTGGTGTACATGCAGCAGATGGACGAGCAGTAGGGGTGCGCTTCGTCGCGGGAGCCGATGCATTGGAGCCAGGCTACGTTCTGAGGCGCCTGGCCGTCCGAGCGGCGCTCGGGCAGGCCCTCGGTGGGGCCGGCGCGGCTCACCAGGCGTTCGAACTCCAGGGAGGTAAGCACGTTGGGGTAGCGGCCGTAGCCGAACTCCTCAGCGGCGGTAGGGTCGTACAGGCGGTAGCCGGTGGTGAGGACGACGGCCCCCACGTGCAGCGTTTCATCGTGCGGCGCCTGGCCCAGGTCGATGGCGCGGGTGGGGCACTTCTCCTGGCACCGCAGGCAGTTGTCGCAGTAGCCGCCTCGCTGGACAACGTAGGCGTTGGGCACGGCCCGAGGAGCCACCTTGTACGCGGCCTTGCGCACCCCCAGGCCAGCCTGGAAGTCGTCTGGCAGTTCCACCGGGCAGACCTGAGCGCAGATGTCGCAGTTGATGCAGCGGGAGGGGTCCACATAGCGGGGCTGGAGCCGCAGCTGCAGGCGGAAATCCCCCGGCGCGTCGGAGGCGGCGACCACCTGAGCCTGGGTACGCAGGTGGATGTTGGGGTGCAGGTCGTGATCCAGGAGTCGGGGGCTGATGGCGGGGCGGGTGCAGCCTGCGTGGTGCTCGCCAGTGGCCCGGCAGAGCACACAGTCGTGCGTGGGGAACATGAACCCCAGCTGAGCGACAACCCCTCCGATGGAAGGCTGGGAGTCGACCAGGTAGACCTGGTGGCCGGCGTCTGCCAAGTCTACGGCGGCGCTCATGCCCCCGATGCCGGCGCCCACGACGGCCACTGCTCCGACTTTCGTTGTCAGGGCCACAGGCTATTCTCCTTATGGCTGAGTCGTCGCTGCCCTGGGCATTGAAGGTGGGTGTTGTGGAATGTGGCGTGCGGTGTGCCTTGACGGGACAGTCGTCTTGGGCCGGCTGAACGGCGTCCCAGGTTTCCGCCACCCCAATTATACAGGCATTTGCCGGAAAAAGCAACAGGCGCCAGCGCTATGCGCGAAAACGCACGAAGTGCACCGCAGGGGCTTGCTGGTGTCGGTTGGCCGCCTGGAGGCAGGGCCAGCCCCACACCCCTTGACGGTCTCTCCCTCTGCGTCGGTCAGTTGTGAGACCGTCCCATTCCGAGTATAATGGGCTCAGAGGCCAGGGCCGGTTGCCCGCTGGGCCAGCCTATGGCGTGGGAGAGACGACACAGTGAGCCCTATTCTCGACCAGCAGACGTTGGAGCTGATCAGCCACAGCCCCGAGCAGACCCAGCGCATCGGCCAGCACTTGGCCTCGCTGCTGGGCGGCGGGGAGGTGATCGGCCTGCAGGGGCACCTGGGCAGCGGCAAGACCCGCCTGGTGCAGGGGATCGCCCGCGGCCTGGGCGTTGTTGGCCCCGTGACCAGCCCGACGTTCACCCTGATCCAGGAATACCCGCTGCAGGTGCGGGGCCTCCGTCGGCTCTATCATGTGGACCTGTACCGCCTGGAACGGCCCACACAAGAGGCCCTGGGCATCGGTCTGGACGAGGTTCTGGGCGCGGCGGGCAGCGTCTCCGTGGTGGAGTGGGCTGAGCGCGCCGAGTCGCTGCTGCCGGCCGACCGACTGTGGGTGTGGCTGGAGTTCATGGACCACACCAAGCGGCTGCTCCGCCTGTGCGGCTATGGAGATCGAGCGCAAGCGCTGGTCCAGGCGCTGCGGCGAGGCGTCCTAGGGCAGCGGTTGTAGCGGCATCCTGTGGGGTCAGGGGAGGAGAACGGGTTGCAAGGCAACGTGGTTGGGGTAGGGCTGGTAGGATATGGCTACTGGGGGCCGAACTTGGCGCGCAACTTCCACCAATTGCCGGGCAGCCGGCTGGTGGCTTGCTGCGACCAGAGCCCCGAGCGCTTGCAGCGGGCGCAGCAGGCGTTTCCGCACCTGCGGGTGACGCCGCACCTAGACGAGATGTTGCACGAACCCGAGGTGGACGCTGTGGTGGTGGCCACCCCGGTGCACACCCACTACCAGGTGGTGCGGGCGGCCCTGTTGGCCGGCAAGCATGTGCTGGTGGAGAAGCCCCTGACCGCCGACAGCGGTGAAGCCGCCCAGCTGACAGCGCTGGCCCAGGAGCGCGGTGTGGTGCTGATGGTGGGCCACACCTTCGAGTACAACCCGGCGGTATGGAAGATGAAGGAGCTGCTAGACGCTGGCGAGCTGGGCCAGGTTTACTACGCCTACTCCACCCGGGTGAACCTGGGGCGCCTGCAGAGGGACCTGAACGCCCTCTGGAGCATTGCGCCTCACGACATCTCCATCCTCATCTACCTCTTCGGCGCCATGCCCGAGGAAGTGAGCGCCCGGGGCGGCACCTACTTGGAGGGCGGCATCGAGGACGTGGTCTTCGTGGACCTGCAGTTCCCCGGTGGGGTGGTGGCTCACGTGCACGCCAGTTGGCTGGACCCGTGCAAGGTGCGTCGCATGACCTTGGTGGGAAGCAAAAAAATGGTGCTCTACGACGATGTGGCCAGCGAAGACAAGATCCGCGTCTACGACAAGGGCGTGCTGCGGGTCGGCAACGGCCAGATCTTCGGAGAGTTCCACTACAAGGTGCACAGCGGCGACATCTGGATCCCCCGCATCGACGCCTCGGAGCCGTTGCAGAACGAGAGCGCGCACTTCGTGGAGTGTATCGTGAAGGGGCTGCGCCCGCGCAGCGACGGAGCCAGCGGCTTGCGGGTGGTGCAGGTGCTGGAAGCGGCGCAGCGGTCGCTGGCGCAACGCGGGGCCCCGGTGGCGGTGGGTTGATTCTGGCGTGGTTCTGTGGTATAATGTGTAAAGTTGAGGCGGTGCATGTGCAGTGGGGCCGCCAGATCATGGCAACTGGGGTGAGCGCTGGTGGAGTACTACCTGGGTCCTGGCCTGGAGATCAAAGGCACCATCGGGCCGCAGCTCGTCATCGCCAACAACATCCTGCTGCTCAACTCCGCTGAGCTGGAGCAATCGCTGGAGAAGGAGCTGAGCGAGAACCCGGCGTTGGAGATGGAGGATGTGGCGCGCTGCCCGCGCTGTGGGGCGGTGCTCTCCAGCAACGAACACCGCTTATGCGCCCGCTGCAACCACCAGACCGGCGACGTGCAGCCGCTGCCTTGGGAAAGCCGCACCATCTTCACCTCGTCAGGCGAGGCCGAGGATGAATGGACCGACCCCATTATGCGCTTGGCCGCGCCGACCTCCTTGGGCGACTACCTGCTGCAGCAGCTGGGCCTGACGCTAGAGCCCGAAGAGGGGCCCCTGGCCCGCTTCCTGGTGGATAGCCTGGACCAACGCGGCTTTCTGACCTGCAGCGATGAAGACATCTGTCAGGCCCTGGGGCTGCCCCTGGAGAAGGTGCAGGCCATGGTGGCTCGCCTGCAGGAGCTGGACCCGCCTGGCGTGGGCGCCCGCGACGCCCAAGAGAGCTTGCTGATCCAGCTGGATCAACTCGCGGCTCAGGGGCGACCGGTGCCGCCTCTGGCATTCTCCCTGGTGGGGCAATGCTGGCAGTCGCTGGCTCGCGGCGCGCTGCGTCAGGTGCAGCGAACCCTAGGGGCCACAGCCAGGGAGATCCAAGATGCCCTCGGTTTCCTCGCCAGCAACCTGACGCCTTACCCAGCCATGGCTTGGTGGGAGAGCGATCCGGTGCATGCCGGTGGGGCCAAAGACGCCCCCGTCTACGTGCGGCCGGACGTGGTGCTGTCAGAGGGCAAAGACGGCCAG
>JAAYZY010000204.1 GCA_012514615.1 Chloroflexota bacterium
AGCCATCTTCAGCAGCTTGTCTTTGGTGTACATCACCTTGTACTCGGCATCCTTGGCCAGGTTGAGGCGGTCGGCCAGGCGGTGGATGTGCACCAGGTCCAGACCGAGGCGCAGCGCTGAGGCCTTGAGCCAGGTGATGGGGTCGCTCTTCAGGCGCAAGAAGCCCTCATCCAGCAGCCACGTGTTGAGGAAGACGAAGTCGTGCACTGGCCCCATGCCATGGTCAGACATGACGATGACCGTCACGTCGTCGCCTGCTTCCTGCACCATCTTGCCGATCCCTTCATCCACACGCTGGAAATAACGCAGGAGCGGGTTGCCGTACTGCTCAACCTCGACAGGGTCGTGGCGCGGGTGGGACGGGTCGACGTAGTGCCAGAGCTGGTGCTCCATGAGATCGGTCTCGTAGATGACGCTGATGAGGAAATCCCACGGCTGGCGGCGCATGAGATGCAAGGTGGCCTGTACCCGCGCCTCGAGGACGGCGTCCATCTCCTTGAAGAAAGCCTCTCGCCGCCGCTCTGAGTAGGTAGCCGCCGGGTACAGACGATAGTTGCCCAGGTCCTGCTCCAGCTCAGCGGCCAGCTCCTGGGGGTAGGTGAAGTCCTGGGCATGGTAGGGGGTCATCCACCCGCTGACCATCCAGCCGTTGACCTGCTCCACGGGGTAGGTGACCGGGACGTTGAGCACCCCCACGCGGCGCCCCCAGTCGCCCAGGGTACCCCAGAACGACCGGCCGTCGCGCATGCGGCTGTTGATGGCGGAGAACTGGTAAGTGCCCTCCTTGCGGCGGAGGAAGTCGTACAGACCGGTCATGCCCGGCGAGCGACTGGCAATGATGGAGGACCAGGCCGGGCCGGAGATGGGGGGGATGGTGGACTGCATCTCGCCATGGCAGCCTTGGCGCATCAGGCGGGCCAGGTGGGGCAGGCGCCCTTGCTCTGCCCAGGGAACGAGCAGCTCGGGCGCGGCCCCATCCAAGCCGATGATGAGGACGCGGCGGTTGGCTGCGTTGTCTGGTGTGTGGGTCATGCCGCACATCTCCCTCGTGTGCCTGCTACGCCCGGCGATCGCTCTCAGGCTGGCCATGCCACCTCAGTGCTTGGGCGGCCGCTGGATGTGGAGCTGCTTCCAGATCTGCCAGAGGGCGCGCAGGGTCGGGCCTATCGCTCGCACGTTGATGGTGGAGCGGCCGGCCATGCGTGGGTAGTGGCGTACCCCTATCTCGGTCATGGAGTAGCCGTAGTAGCGCGCCTTGGCCATAATCTCCGCATCCACGAAGAAGCCCTTAGTTTCGATCGTGACCTTGTCGAACACCTCGCGGCGGAAGAGTTTGAAGGCACAGTCGATATCCCTGGGCCGAATGCCGAACGTCACCCGAACCAGGACGTTGTAGGCCCAAGCCACCATCAGGCGGTAAGGCGGGTCGTAGCGGTAGATGCGAAAGCCCACCACGATGTCGTAGTCGTCGATGGCCGGGAGGAAGTTCTTCAACTCGCGCACGTCGAACTGGTTGTCGGAGTCGGTGTAGAAGATGAGGGCGTGCCGGGCGGAAGCGAAACCGGTCTTCAGCGCATGGGCATACCCCAGGTTTGTGGGGTGGCGCACCAGCCGAACGCGCCCGTTGCCCGCCGAGAGCCGTTCGCAGATCGCTGCCGTCCCATCGGAGCTCCCATCGTCCACCACGACCACCTCGTAGTCCGGGGCCGCCAGGCTCTCCAACATGGCCACCATGTCGGTGACGGCTTTCTCGATGTTCTCTTCCTCGTTGTAGGCCGGGAGAACGGCCGAGATCGTCTTCGGGATTGGGTTGGCCACATCGCACCTTGTCGTGGAGTCGCGTTCCGGCGAGAGGTCCGTCGGACAGGGCCATTATACCACAGCCGCCCGTGGGCAACCACCGGCCGAACCCCGACGGCGCGCAAGATCTGCAGGGTGGGCCAGGGGGGCAACGGGGCAAGGCGCTCGACAGTCTGGGGCCGGGCGGTTACCCGGTGCGCTTCCTCGGGGAGGGTCTTCTGCCTGGCCAGGCTCTGGCCGCTGGCTTCTTGGGGGCAGGGAGCCGGGGCAGCCGGCGCTTGGCCACGAGGCGATGGGCCAGCTCACGCCCACGATGGAGCGCCTCCGTGTAGAGCGACCGCAGCGCAGCCGGGCGCAGCTTCTCGCCGTGGGCGCACCATTGGTAGATGGCCTGGCCCACCGCATAGGTGCCGGCGTACGACACCGCGATCTTGGGCACGATGCCGTAGGCGGGGATCAGGCCCACCAGTTGCCTGGCAGCCTGGCGCCACAGGAAGGCGCTGCCCACCACGGCAGCCAACTTGGGGATCGTCTCGCGCCAGTCCGCCGGTAGCCCGGCGGCCAGGGCGATCTTGTAGGCCATGAGCGCCTGGTTCTTGGTCAGCACCACCATGTCGGCTACGTTGAGCGGCACATCGAGCACCAGGTTGATCTCAGCCAGCCCGGTGGCCAGACTGTAGCCGGCGTTGGTGAAGCAGGCCTCGTCGATGAGGGCCCGGGCCACGGACTCGCGCAGGATCGGCAGGTGGCGGGCCAGGAGGATCTCGCGCCCCCGGCCAACGCGCAGCAGAGCCGGAGTCAGCTCCCGCAGCAGCGACTGGCGGTCTTCGGCGGACACGGCCACCACTTCCGATCCCGGGAAGTGCAAGGCTTCGTTGAGCACCGCCTGGGGGTTGGGGGCCAGGTCGGCCTTGTTGTAGCAGACCAGTACCGGAGCGCCGGGGGCGGCGGCGCGCAGGGCCTGGAAGACCTGGCGTTCCCGGGGGTGCTCGTTGCGCGTGGCGTCCAAGACCAGCAAGGCCACGCTGTGCGGTTGGAGGGCAATGCTGTCTTGCAGGCGCTGCTCGCTGACGGGGCGAACGCCAGGGGGATCGGAGGCGCGAGGACCGGCCAGCAACTGGGCGATGAGCGTCGACTTGCCCACGCCGGCATCGCCGATGATGGCCAGGTGAAATGGGGCCTCCGCCTGCACGCGGATGGCGTTGAGATCTACCTCGCGCAGCGTCTTGAACCCGCTGGCTAGGTCCGGTAGCTTCGGCATGGTCGCCTTCTGTCGCCAAGCGCTCGCCCCCGGTCAGTCAGGCCGTGGGTGCCGACGCATGGTGGCTCTTGGGGGCCATTGTACAACCGGAAAGACGAGTGGTCAACTTGCCCCGGCAGCAGGCAGGGGCTGTGGCGGCGTGCCCCCGAAATGAGGAGGGGTGGGATAGCGCAGCAAGACGGCGAGAAACACCACGGGTCTGACCATATCGATCACATGGCCAGACCCGCAGGGTCTTCCAGGGGATTCGGCTGGGCCGAGCCTAACGCATACGCAACTTGGGATCGAGAGCGTCCCGCAGGCCGTCGCCCAAGAGGTTCAACCCCAACACGCTGATCATGATGGCTATGCCGGGGAAGAATGAGACCCACCAAG
>JAAYZY010000205.1 GCA_012514615.1 Chloroflexota bacterium
CTTCGAGGACGTGCCCGGGTTCATGCCTGGCGTCTCCCAAGAGCACGGCGGCATCATCCGCAACGGCGCCAAGCTTCTCTACGCCTACGCCGAAGCCACCGTGCCCAAGATCACCGTCATCACCCGCAAGGCCTACGGCGGCGCTTACTGTGTGCTGAACTCCCGCCACATGCGCGGCGACCTGGTGTTGGCCTGGCCCAGCGCAGAGATTGCCGTCATGGGACCCGAGGGCGCGGTGAACATCATCTTCCGCAAGGAGATCGCCGAGTCCGAGACGCCGGACGCCGAGCGGGAGCGGCTGGTGCAGGACTACCGTGATCGCTTCGCTACCCCCTACGTGGCCGCCAGCCGCGGCTTTGTGGACGATATCATCGAACCGCACGAGACCCGTCCCCGGCTCATCAATGCGCTGGAGATGCTGGCTAACAAGCGGGACATGAACCCGCCCAAGAAACACGGGAACATACCGCTATGAACAAGATACGAAAAGTGTTGGTTGCCAATCGCGGCGCCGTCGCCGCCCGGGTCATCCGCGCTTGCCGAGACCTGGGGTTGGCGTCTGTGGCCGTCTATTCCGAGGCGGACCGGGGGGCCACCCACGTGCGCTACGCCGACGAGGCCTACGCCATCGGCCCAGCCCCGGCCCAAGACAGCTACAACAACCTGGAAGCCATCTTGGAAGTGGCGGCCCAGTCGGGCGCTCAGGCCATCCATCCCGGCTACGGCTTCCTGGCTGAAGACTACCGCCTGGCGCAGGCCTGCGAAGAGGCCGGGCTGCTCTTCGTGGGGCCGCGCCCCGAGACCATCGCCCTCATGAGCAACAAGCTGGCCGCTCGCCAGAAGGTTGCTGCGGCCGGGGTGCCGGTGGCGCCGGGCACCGACGAGCCGCTGGGCGACGCTGCGCTGCGACAGGCCGCCGAGGGGCTGGGGTTCCCCGTGGTGGTCAAGGCCGCTTTCGGCTGGGGCTACCGCGGCATCTACTTCGCCAAAGACGCCGTCGAGCTCGACGAAGTGCTTCGTCGAGCCCGACGGGAGGCTCGTAACCGCTTCGGCAGCGACACGCTGCTGCTGGAGAAGCTCATCCCCAACGCCCGCCACGTGGAAGTGACCGTCATGGCCGACAACCACGGCGGCATGGTGCACCTGGGCGAGCACGAGAGCTCTATCCAGGTGCACATGCAGAAGGTGATCGAGGAGAGCCCCGCCGCCACCTTGGACAAGGAGCTGCGCGTCAAGCTGTGCAGCGCCGCCTTGCGTGTGGCCCAGATCGTCGGCTACCGCAACGTGGGCACGGTGGAGTTTCTGTTGGACGCCCAGGGCCAGCTCTACTTCTTGGGCATGAACTGCCGCCTGCAGGTGGAGCACGCCATCACCGAGATGGTTACCGGCATCGACCTGGTGGAAAGCCAGCTGCGCATCGCCGACGGCGAGCCGCTGCGCTACCGCCAGGAAGAGATCGCCGTGCGCGGCCACGCCATCGAGTGCCGCGTGCTGGCTCAGGACCCCGGGCGGGACTTCGCCCCGTCCATCGGCGCCATCTTGGCCCTGCAGAAGCCCACCGGCCCTGGCGTGCGGGTGGAGACAGGCATCTACCGCGGCATCGAGATCACGCCGCACTACGACCCCTTGCTGGCGAACCTCATCGTCTGGGGCGGCTCCCGCACCGAGGCGATCCGCCGCATGCAGCGGGCCCTGGCCGAGTTCCGCATCTTGGGCCTGCACACCAACCTGCCGTTCCACCAGCGGGTGCTGGCCAGCAGCGAGTTCGCTCAGGGGTCCTTCAGCGTCCGGTTTGGCGAGCAGCCACGCTTCCGCGTGGAGACTGAGGACCAGGAGAACATGCGCGCTGCGGCCATCCTGGCTACGCTTGTGGCCCATCACGACCGCCAGCGCAGCACCTTCGTGGGCCACGACCGCACGGCGTCCTCGCCCTGGCGCGTCTCCGGCCGCTGGGGAGGGTTCCGCAAATGAAATACGTGACCAAAGTGCAAGACCGGGAGTACCAGATCGAGATCGCTGCCGACGGGCAGATTACCGTAGATGGGCAGCCGGTGGCGGTGGACCTGCAGCCGGTGGACGCGCCCAACCTCTACTCCCTGCTGTTGGATCACCTCTCCTACGAGGTCTATGTGGAAGAGGAAGCGGGCGACATCTACCATGTGCTCCTGCGCGGGCAGCAGTACCCGGTGCAGGTGCGGGAGCAGTGGACCCACGGGCTGGACACCGACCGACTGGGCTGGGGACCGGCCACCAAGGAGATGGCGGTGCGTTCGCCCATGCCCGGCGTGGTGGAGACCATCGCCGTGGCTGTGGGCGACCAGGTCTACGCCGGCGACTTGCTCCTGGTGTTGGAGACGATGAAGATGGAGAACGAGCTGCGGGCCTCACGGGCCGGCACGGTCAAAGCGATCCATGTGCAGGTAGGCGATGCCGTGGGCAGCGACCAAGACCTGCTGGTGCTGGGCTGAGCCCCATGCTCGCTGGCTCGGCGCGCCGGGCGCGCCGTTGCAGAGAGGCTGAATCATGGGCGAACACCCTGTAGGAATCACTGAACTGGCCCTGCGAGATGGGCACCAATCGCTGCTGGCCACACGCATGCGGCTGGAAGACATGCTCCCCATCGCCGCCAAGCTGGACCAGATCGGCTTCTGGTCGGTGGAGATGTGGGGCGGCGCCACCTTCGACTCGGCCATGCGCTTCTTGGACGAAGACCCCTGGGAGCGCTTGCGCCAGCTCAAGGCGGTGATGCCTCGCACCCCGTTCCAGATGCTGCTGCGCGGCCAGAACATCGTGGGCTATCGCCACTACCCCGACGACATCGTCGAGCGGTTCGTGGAGCGGGCCCACGCCAACGGCATCCATGTCTTCCGCATCTTTGATGCTCTCAACGACATCCGCAACATGCGCTGGGCCATGCAGGTGGCCCGGCGCGTGGGCGCACACGTGCAGGCCACCATCTGTTACACCATCGGCCCCGTCTACAGCGTAGACACCTTCGTGCAGATGGGGCGCGAGCTGGCCGAGGTGGGCGCCGACTCCCTGTGCATCAAAGACATGGCTGGCCTCATCACCCCCAGCGTGGCCTACGAGCTGGTGCGCCGGCTGAAAGACGAAGTCGGCCTGCCGGTGCAGATGCACTCCCATGCCACCAGCGGCATGGCCACCACCGTGATGCTGAAAGCCGCGGAGGCCGGCGTCGATGTCATCGACACGGCCATCTCCGCCCTTTCCCAGAGCACGTCGCACCCGCCCACCGAGACCATGGTGAGCATGCTCCACGGCACTCCGTGGGACACCAGCCTTTCCCTCGATGCCCTGGCCGAGATCGGCGAGTATTTCTGGGACGTGCGCAAGAAGTACGCTCGTTTCGAAAGCCTGCTGCCGCCGGTGGATGTGAAGGTGCTGCAGTTCCAGGTACCCGGCGGGATGCTCTCCAACCTGGTCTCCCAACTGCGGGAGCAGGGAGCCGAAGGCCGCCTGAGGGAAGTGCTGGAGGAAATTCCCCGGGTGCGCGCCGACCTGGGCTACCCACCGCTGGTGACGCCCAGCAGCCAGATCGTCGGTGTACAGGCCACCTTCAACGTCCTCATGGGCGAGCGCTACAAGGTGATCACCGAAGAGGTGAAGAACTACGTGCGCGGCTTGTACGGGCGCTCACCTGCGCCGCTGGACCCCACCCTGCAGCGATTGGTGCTGGGCGATGAAGAGCCCACCACCTGCCGCCCCGCCGACCTGCTTGCCCCCGGCTATGACGCCGCCGCTGCCGAGATCGGCTCTCTGGCCAAGAGCGAAGAGGACGTGCTCTCTTACGCCCTGTTCCCCCAGGTGGCCCGAGAGTTCCTGGCCCGGCGAGACGCCGGACAGATGCCTGGCCTCCAGGTGGCGGCCGCGGTAGCCGCGGCCCTGGCCCGCCAGGCCGAAGCCCAAGAGGCGACGGCCAGCCTGGCAACCGCAACCCCGGCGCTGCGCGGCTCCCTGTGGAAGATCGGCTCGCGGCCCGCGCCGCACCGCACCGGGGGGTGGCTGACATGGTGAAACGCTTCGCCCTGACCATGGATGGACAGAAGTACGAGATCGAGTGGCAGGATGGCCGCGTCGTCATCGACGGGCAGTCGTTCCCGGTGGAGTTCCCCGAAGACGGCGTGGTGCTGCTGGACGGACGACGCTACACGGTGCAGCTGAGCCCCGGCCAAGCGGTGGTGGACGGCATCGCCCATCAGGCAGAAGCAGAGGGGCTGGATGCGTCGGCCGCCGCGGCTGGGCCGGCCCCGCGGTCTGCCCCGACGCCGGAAGGGGCCGGCGTGATCAAGGCGATCATGCCTGGCAAGATCGTCCAGGTGTTGGTGGAACAGGGCCAAGAGGTCGCCGCCGACCAAGTGATCTGCGTGTTGGAAGCGATGAAGATGCAGAACGAACTGCGAACGCCCACAGCCGGCACGGTTGCCGAGCTGCGGGTGACCGTCGGCCAGAGCGTCGGCATGGGCGAAGTGTTGGCAGTCGTCTCTGGGGGCGACTGACGCACGCTTCGCACCCCACCCACACCAAGAAGGCAGGTGCGCCACACGTGACTGACGAATCGACGCTGCAGACGCAGCGAGAAGAATGGGAAAACGAGACCCTGGGGCCGGCGCTGGCCCGCTACCCAGAACGCCGAGAGCGTTTCGAGACCAGCTCCGGCCTACCGGTGGAGCGGCTCTACACCCCAGCCGACGTTCCTATGGACTACGGCGAGACGCTGGGCTTCCCCGGCCAGTACCCCTTCACCCGTGGGGTGCAGCCCACCATGTACCGTGGGCGGCTGTGGACCATGCGCCAGTACGCCGGCTATGCCACGGCGGAGGAATCCAATCGCCGCTACCGCTATCTGTTGGAGCAGGGGCAGACCGGCCTTTCGGTGGCCTTCGACCTGCCCACCCAGACCGGCTATGACAGCGACCA
>JAAYZY010000206.1 GCA_012514615.1 Chloroflexota bacterium
CCGCCGCCGCCGCCGCCGCTGCCGCCGCCCCCACCGCTGAACCCTCCGCCGCTCCAACCGCCCCCGCCGCCGCCGGAACCGCCCTTGGGAGCTGGCGTGCTCCGCAGCGTGCGCGAGGCCGAATCCAACATGGAGAACAGGCCGCTGCTCATGCTTTCCAGGGAGCCGAACATCCCCTGACTCATCCCCTCCAACGACGGAGCGCTGCTGCCTTCGCTCCCATGCGCCGGAGAGGCCAGGCCACCGCCAGCCCCGCTCCCCCCCCCTGACGGGGCCGTAGGCCCCACCTGGAAGGGGCCGCTGGGCCCCAGGGGCTGATAGGGGCCATACCAGGTGGGTGCAGGCGCGCCTGCCTGGGCAAACTTCTGCACCCAGCCCTTCTCCAGGCCAAAGGCGATGGCATAGGGGAGATACCGGTCGAAGATGCCTGCGCTCTCCTTCAGGTCAGCGTACTTGTCTATGCTGCTCAGGTAGGTGCGGAACGCCTTCCACTTGGCCGCTTCTTCACTGCCCACATCGGACTTGCGGGGCATGAACTGGGCGACGATCAAGAGCACCACCCCGGTCACGCCCAGCCCCACCGGCGGGCACATGACCGAATCGGCCCGATCCCCAAGCGCTGCTGCCAGCACCATGAGCAAGGCGAACGCCCCCACCAACACCAGCAAACCCAACCCCATGTAGATGGACCGGGTGGACTCGGGGCTGCGGACGAAGAGCCTGCGGTCCACCAACTCCTGATACAGGCGCTTCTTGATCTCAGGAATCGCCGTATAGAACCTTTCTTTCAGGTCCGAAAGGTCTCGCGTCTGGTGCTTGCCGAAGAGGCGCTCGATGAGATACTTCTCGTACGGGCGCAGGCCTTCCTCGTTGCCCAACCGATGGAAACGGTGGTCGCGCCTCTCGCCGATGCCCAGGAACCCGGGTTCCTTCACCTCCTCCATGTGGATCACGCCGCGGCGCGCCAAGTCCACGATGGTGGCGATGATCTCCTGCATGTCGGCCTTTTCGTCCAGCAGCGTACCGGCCGCGCCGGGCGGCAAGTCCGAAGGTGGATCGGCCACATATTCGGCCGCCAACCCCACCGGCAGGTCGCGCCCCCGGGTATACCAGAGCGCGAGCACCGAGAGAGGGCCCCCCACCAGGAGGAACAGGCCCAGCGCTCCCAAAGCCAGGTTCACCGTAGGACGCACACTCTCGTCGTATTCGGCCTGTTCGTCGTACGCCTGCTGCCAGTCGGCCTTGGGCGCTTGCACCACCCCGCTGGGGAACTGCACGCGCACCTCAAGCTGCTCGCTGGGGCTCACCTGCCCCTCCGACCGGAAGACAATGGTGCGGTCATCCAGCCAGTCGCCGCGGGCATTGGCCCCATAGGCAGCGAACATCACCTGATCCTGCGGGAACGCCTGCGGCAGATGCACGGTCACCGTGGAAGACTGCACCGGGAAACCGCGGTCGGGGTAGACCGCCACCCAGTAGACCTGGTCGCCGCCTTCGTAGAGGCGCAGGGCGCCCTTCGCCGTGTAGCTCACCACGAATCGATGGGTGGTATCCTGCGTGGGGGGGAAGTTCCACTCGATGTTGAACTGGCCCCCTTCTGTGAAGGTATTGAAGGTATGGGGCCCACTGCCTCCCGGCTGATACGTCTGGCCATCCTCGGTCACCTCGACATCGCTGATGCTTTCCAGCCTGCTCATGGGGATGGCGCGGTAACCCTGGCTGAAGCTGCCAGAGGTGAAAACGATTTCCTGGATCTCCTGTACGCGCAGGTCACCGTGGGGCAGCACGGTGATGTCTACGTCGAAGACGCGCCAGAAAAGCGACTTGCTCTGCGCTTGCACCGCCGCTCCCAGCGCCAACACCAGCGCCAATGCCACCGCCAACAGGAGAGCCGTTCTCTTGAGGATACTCCGTTCTACCATGCAGGGACTCCTTCCGGTGTGCTCACGTCTCGGAAGCGCTTCAGCACCTCTACATTATAATCGAAGTCCGGGTCAAAAGGAAGCGCCTTCTTGGACCCAACATCCGCTCTGCAAGCACAGTATACTGCAGATGCCCGGCCCCTGCCCGATGCCCAGCCGACAGCACCCTGACGGAAGACTGACCAGCGCCCTACGGCAGCCCGTTCAGAGCAGCAAGCGGCAGGTGCAGGCGGGCCGGGAGTGGCCGCATGGCCACCGGCGGCGTGTGCACCGTCCGTTCGCCTGCGCCGGGGGGCAGGGTCAGCGTCTCCCAGTAGGGGTGCAGGCCAGGCCGGGTGATGGTGAGGGTGTAGGGATGGCCGGCCGCCAGCTCCACCGCGACGTCCCAACTGGCCCCCCCGTGCGGCGGTGCGACGTCCTCCTCCCATTCATCCACCAGCCGGAAACGCGCGTCGTCCAGCAAGTAGTCGCTCCCGTCTGCCACGCCGTTGCCGTTGAGGTCGGCAAACACACCGTGCACCACCCAACGCACCCGCCAGGGCGCCGACGTGGCCGTCGGCGTGGGCGTGGGCAGAGGGGTGAGGGTCGCGGTGGCCGTTGGGGTGGCTGTGGTCGCCGCTGCGCCCACGTAGGTGCTGGCGTCGCCATCGGGAGCATCGGGATACGGCTCCACGTTCCCGGCCACATCGCGCCCCCGGCTGCGGAAGTAATAGGTACTCCCCCACTCCCCCTGGAAGGTCGCCTGCGTGGCCGCGCTGTTGGCGATCCAGGTCGTCCAGCTCCCGCTGGGGCCCTCGCGAACCTGCACGCTGTAGTCCACCAGCCCTGAGAGGTTGTCGGCGCCGCCCCAGCGCACCACGAACTCTCGCTGGGCGCTCGCCGGCGGCGCTGTGGCTGACGTCTGAGGCGGCGTCCGGTCCACCCGCACCACGTACTCTGGGCTCGTGCCTTGGCGCGCTCCCCTGTCGGCGATGCGGAAGCGTACCAGGTGCAAGCCATCGCCAGGCAGGGCCAGCGCCGCCACGGTCAGTCGGTGCGGCCACGCCGGGTTGGGCAGGGGCGTGAGCGACAGCAGCTGCCACGGGCCCCACTCGCCAACGCCATCCACCTGCACCCCGTAGCCGGCTGAAGCAGCATCCAGCCCGCTCAATGGATCTTGCACCCCCACCGACACGGCGGGGGCAGCGGTGGTGCTGATCCAGCCGGTGGGCTGGAAGTCGCTCCAGCCTGTCGGAGGGGCGTCGTCCAACACCATGGCCGCCAGCGGCAGGTCCGGGCCCAGGTTTCCGGCCTGGTCGATCAGCCGGGCTTGTCCCTGGCGGCCGCCTTCGCCGCCCCACAGCGTCCAGGGGATCTGCCCCCCATCCACGGCCTGAGGCATAGTGGTCACCTGAACCCGGTCCAGGCACAAGCTGCCGGCGCCGGAGTACCAGACCCGGAACTCCACACCGTCTCGGTCCCCTTCCGCGTAGTGGAACTGGACGGTGAACTCCTGATAGGCTCCCGACGCAACGAAGTCGGTGCCCTGCAGGTGCCGAAGTCCCAGCAGGCGCGCCCCAGCCTGATCCACCACGTCCAGCACGGCCAGCCGGGCCGGGTTGGCGATGTCGTCAGTGCGCAGGCGGAAGTGGGCCTGGTAGGGACGCCCGGGCATCAGGGCGAAGGTATAGGGCCCGTACCACCCACCGGCCTGGTGCACGCCGGCAGCGGCGCACCAGGCCGCGCCGTTCAACGCGCTGGGGTCCGCCACGGCAGCGCCGCTGCCCCCCTGGTGCAGTAAGGCCTCGCCCTGCCAGATCCAGTTGCTGCTCAGGGCAACCCCGGCCAGGCCAGCCGGCCCCACGTCGGCCCCATGCACCTGCACAGGGGCCTGGGCCCCCACCACCACTGGCGTGGTCACCGAGGCCGAGCCCAGGGGAGCGCTGCGGTCCAACCCGTAGCGGACGGGCACGACGGCCTGCCCTACGTTGCCGGCGCGGTCGCGAGCCACCGCCCGCACCTCCAAGGGTTGGGAGACCAGCCCATGCTCCGGCACGGTGCGCAGGTCCCACAGCCAGCTCCAGCCGTCTCCCCCGTCCACATCCTGTCCCAAGAAGCGCTCCTGCCACCCCGCCCCATCGTGGTAGCGGGCGTAGAACTCCACCGTGACCACCCCGCTGCTGTCATCCGAGGCGTTGGCTTGCAGCCAGGCGTAGCCAGAGCGTAGGTAGAAGCCAGGCCAGGGGGCGACGATCTGCACCAGCGGGGGCGTCGCGTCGGGCGGGTCGCCGGCCGGCCGCTCCACAGTGACGTTGGTGTAGTAGTGCCTGAGGATCTGCTGGTAGTCCCAGGCGTGCCAGGCCCCCCAGCGGTGTGCGCCCACCTGCGAAAGCCCCAGGCCGTGGCCCCAACGCTCCTCGCCGAAGCAGACCGGATCATCCACCGACTGGAGGTATGGGGTTCCCCAAGACGCAGTGAGGGTGGGGCTGCCGTTCTGCGCGCTGTACATGGCCGAGATGACCGCGCCGCCGTAGGCCACGTACTGACCCCGGGTGTCGTCCACCGCCTGGTTGGTGGCTGGGTAGGTGTTGGCCCCCATGACCTGCGTGTCGGTCCAGTCGGAGACATCCCAGGGTTGGCTCTGACGGGTAAGCACCCGCTGCCAGGCGTAGGTACGCGCCGCCACCGCCTGAGCCCGCAACGCTTCGGGGTTCCAGGAGGCCGGCATCTCATAAGGCACCACCTGTCGGACGTAGGTCTCGAAGTCGATGACGTCGATGCGCCCCGGGGGGACGTTGGCGCGGTAGGTATTCTCGGCGCGATGGATCACCCGGATGGTGGCCGGGGGCCGCTGCTGCGCCTCTGGCGCGATGCCGGCGGCCCACGTCGGGGCCGTGAGGGAGACGGACAGGCGAGGCAAAGGCGGAGGTGTGGCCGGAAGAGGCTCGTTGGCCAGGTCCGGCGCAGCCATGGCCCACAGGTCGCCGTCACGGCGAAAGACCAACCACCGCCCATCCGGCGACCAGCGCGGCTCGCCGTGCTCCTGGTCGTCCCACGTTAGGCGCAG
>JAAYZY010000207.1 GCA_012514615.1 Chloroflexota bacterium
CACCTGAAGCTTTGGGTTCAGGATGGGGGAGCGGGGGTCTCCCGAGAAGAGATGGCCCGCTTGTTCGAGCCGTTCTTCAGCACCAAAGCCAAGGGGCGGGGGATGGGGCTGCCCATCGTCTATGGCATTGTGCGCCGCCACAACGGGTTCATCCAAGCGGAGAGCCCGGCCAGAGGCGGTACCCTGTTCACCGTCTACCTGCCGGCCGCGTCTGACGCAGCCGCGGTTGTGGCGCAGCCGGCAGCGCCGACGACGCCGCGGGGAGGGCAGGAGCTGATCCTGCTGGCGGAAGACGAAGCGCCCATGCGGCGTCTGCTGGAAGAACGGTTGAGGGCCTCGGGCTACCGGGTGCTGGCTGCTGCCGATGGGCAGCAGGCGTACAGGCTGTTCCAGCAGCACGCCCGGGAGATCGACGCTGCCATCATCGACATGCAGATGCCTGGGTTGGCCGGCGAAGAGTTGTGCGCGCTCATGGGCCAGCAGCGGCCGGGGCTGCCGGTGCTCATCTCCAGCGGCTACGCGACACCGCACCACAGCGCCCATCGCCTGGCCGACCTGCGGGTGGACGTCTTGCTCAAGCCCTACGACTTGCCGACCCTCCTTGGCCGACTGCGAGGCCTGCTGGATGTGTAGGGCGAGCCGCCCATCCTTCTCCTCCCTATGTCCCTCTCAGTTAGCCCTGAGGTGCGAAAATCGCACGGTTGCGGCAAGCTATTGACTTTTTTCGCCTCCTGTGGTAGCATATGGGTGATGAATCGTGCACGAGGGCCGGAACAACGTGGATAGCCTGTATCGCGAGATGATTCGCCTGCTGCAGGCAGACGGACGCACCTCCAATGTGGAGATCGCCCGCATCCTGGGGGTCGCTGAGTCTACGGTGCGCAAGCGCTTAGAGCGGCTGCTGGCCGAGGGGAGCCTGCGGATCTCGGCGTGGCCGCGCCTGGCGGATGTGGGGCTGCCGGTGCAGGTGCTGCTCTGGCTGCAGGTGCCGCCTGTGCGTCTGAAAGAAGTGCTGGACTGCCTGGAGCGCCTGCCGGAGGTGTGCACCCTGCGGGTGACCAGCGGCGAGTATCAGGTGCAGGCCGAGCTCTGCTTCGCCGCGGATGAGGATCTCCGCAGTTTTGTGGATGGCCGCCTGGGCACGCTGCCCGGCATCACCCGCATGGCCACTGCCCAGGTGCTGCATACGCGCAAACACATGGCCGACTGGCGTCTGCCGGGGCGAAAGCCGCCCGTGATCTTGGTGGTGGATGACGATCCGGACTTTGTGGAGACGACCCGCCTGGTGCTGCAGAGTCGGGGCTACCGGGTGGACGACGCGGCCAGCGGTGGGCAAGCCCTGGAGCGGATGCGCAGCACACTCCCCGACCTGGTGCTGCTGGACGTGATGATGGACAGCGTGTTGGATGGCGTTGCGGTGAGCGCTGCCATGCGGGAGGATCGAACCATGGCTGCGGTGCCGCTGCTCATGGTCTCTTCCACCCCCACATCGCCCTATGCCCAGCTCTTCCCCACGGAGCGGCGCCTGCACGTGGATGGGTTCCTGACCAAGCCGGTGGGGCCTGAGCAGTTGCTGCGGGAGGTGGAGCGGCTGTTGCAGAGGGGGCCTCGGTGCGCCGGCCGGCTGCCCGAGGGGGGCGACCCAGCGCGGTAGACGCTTGGGTGTGCGTGACACGCCAAAGGAGCCGCCAAGATGACCGGGAAGAGAATCCTGCTGGCAGATGATGACCCTGACTTCGTGGAGGTGATTCGCACGGTGCTGGCCCGAGAGGGCTACGAGGTGATCACCGCCGCCAAGGCGAACAAGCGCTTCAAGTGGCCTGCGCTGAGCGCCCCGATCTGATCTTGCTGGATGTGATGATGAACCACGTGCTGGAGGGCGTTGAGGTGAGTCAGTGTCTGCAGGCTGATCCGGACTTGCGTGGGATCCCCGTCCTCATGGTCTCTTCCATCACCGACACGCCCGGTCTGGAGCTCTTCCCCCTCGAGGCGCCTCTGCACATCGATGGGTGGATCAGCAAACCGGTGGTGCCCGAAGACCCGTTGGCCAAGGTGGCCCGGGCCCTGCAGCAGTAGATGCACATCGCCCCTTCTCTTTGTTCCGGCATGTCACAAGACTAGGAGGTCTGCATGGTCAAGATCCGCATCGGTGGCATCATCAAGAACGACCACCTGGCCAAGATCGGCGTCATGTCTATCCCCGACCAGCCGGGCATCGCTGGGGTGGTGCTGCGCGCCCTGGGGCAGCAGCACATCAACGTGCAGTTCATCGTTCAGTGCATCGACCTGAACAACGAGGACCACATCATCTTCTGTGTGGACCGTGACGATCTGGACGCGGCGCTGGCCATCGTGGAGCGCTTGCTCTCCGAAGTGCAGGCCGAGCGGGTGATCCACAACCGCCACGTGGCCCTGATCTCCATCTTTGGGCCGGACTTCCGCGAGCGTCCCAACATTGCCGGGACGTTCTTCTCTGCCCTGGCGGCCAAAGGCATCAACATCCTGGCCATCAGCACTTCCATCTCAACGCTTTCGTGCATCATCGATGCACACTGCCTGGACGATGCGGTGGCGGCGGTGACTGAGGCTTTCGAGCTGCCCTAGGGCTTTCGAGAACTGAGGAGTGGGCTGTGCGCGCAGAGAGCGCCAACTGGCCCCAGCTCCGAGGCCGCATCGATTGGACGGTGCGCCTGCGCTGGATGGCCGGGGGGCACGCTGGCTGCCGTCGCCGTCGCCAACCTCGTCTTGCCCAGCGTGTTGCCCCTGATCCCCCTGATCGTGGCCACGCTGTTCATCGGGCTCTACAACCTTGCCTTCTGCTTTGTCATCTGGAGTACGCGGCGCTCCGGAGCGCCGCCGCGGCTGCCCGGCGGCCCCTATCTGCTCATGCACCTGCAGATTGCCTTGGGCTTGGCTGCCTTGACCATACTGCTGCACTACGCGGGCGGGGCAGAGAACCCGTTCTTCCCCTACTACGTCTTCCACGTGACCCTGGCGGCCATCGTCCTTTGGCAGCGCTCCAGCTTCCTGTACGCCGCTTTGGTCACCACGCTGTTCTTCGCCGCATTGGTGGTTGGCGGGCTGGCGCGCCAGTTGCGACGGCGCGAACGGGAGCTGGTTCAGGCGCAGATGTCGTGCGAGCTGCGAGCCTCGGAGCTGGCCAACCTGAACCAGCGGCTGCGACAGCTCGATCAGGCCAAGAGCCAGTTCATGCTCATGGTGACCCACGAGCTGCGAGCCCCGCTGGCGGCTATCCAGAGCTTCCTGCAGCTGATCCTTCAGGGCTATGCCTCGGCCGATGAACAAAAGCGCATCATGGAACGCACGTCCCAGAGGGCTGCTGAGCTGCTCACCCTAATCGGCGACCTGCTGGCACTGAGGCAAGCCAGCGAGCCGCCGGCCGATGCTGGGCTCCAATGGGTGCACCCGGAGGACGTGCTGGGGAGCGTCGCTGAGTTGCTGCGGGGCCAGGCTGCACAGAAGGGCCTCGCCTTCGAGGTGGAGTTTGCCTCGGACCTGCCCCGCGTGCGGGCGCTGCCCCGGGACCTTCAGCTGGTCTGGACCAACCTCATTTCCAGCGCCATCAAGTATACCCAGGCAGGTGGTTGGGTGAAGGCCTCGTGCGTCCAGCACGAACGAGGTCTGCTGGGCGCTGTGCAGGACACCGGGATCGGCATCCCAGCGGAGGCGTTGGCGCACGTCTTCGACGAGTTCTACCGCGCCGAGAACGCCCGGGCTCTGGAGAACCGTGGCACAGGCCTTGGGCTGGCCATCGTGAAAGGAATCGTAGAGAAGTACGGTGGCCGCGTCTGGGTGGAGTCGGTGGTCGGCGAGGGCACGACGGTCAGCTTCTCTTGGCCTCTGGTCACCCCTGCGCCGCAGCCGTGACGGGGCGTTGCCCAGAGGGCAGCAGGGATGGCGATCCGCCGCTTGCTGGAGTGCCCCTCCGTCCATCGCTCCTTTCCCGTTTGGCCTTCTCTGCCGTGCGGGTATAATCAAACGGTGGCGAGAGGAGTCCCGTGGCCGCCGGAGGTGCCCGTTGCCCAGAGTACGAGAGTCCAGCCTGTTGTGGGAAGTACCGCCCCCGCCCACCCATGCCCTAGTGCGCCCGCCGGGGGCGCGCTTCGCCCAGGCGCTGACCAGCCAGACCCCCCGGCTGCCGATAGACGTGGCCCGGGCACGATCCCAGCACCAGGCCTACGTGCAGGCGCTTGGAGCCCTTGGCTTGCAGGTGCACCCCTTGGCCCCAGACGACGACTATCCCGATGCCTGCTTTGTGCAGGATACCGCCGTGGTCCTGGGAGTTCTGGCGGTGGTCTGCCGCCTTGGCGCGCCCAGCCGCCAAGGGGAAGAGGCGGCCGTGGCGCAGGCCCTGGCCTCGCACCTTCGCCTGGCGCGCATCGAGCCGCCGGGAACGCTGGAGGGGGGCGACGTGCTGCGGGTGGGCCGACGCCTCTTCGTAGGGCTGTCGGGGCGCAGCAACCGGCAGGGCATCGCCCAGCTGGAGGCGTTGGCGGCCCCCTTGGGCCTCGCGGTCACCGCGGCGCCGGTGGGGGCCGGCCTGCACCTGCTCTCTGGCTGCACCTACTTGGGGCGGGGGATGCTGTTGGCTACCGGCGCCCAGGCTGCACTCCCGCAGTTCCTGGATCTGGAGATCCTCTGCGTGCCCCACGAGGAAGCCTGGGGCGCCAACTGCCTGGTGGTGGGCGACCAGGTGCTGCTGCCCGACGATTGCCCGCGACTGCGGCAGTTGCTGGCCCAGAGGGGCTTTCGGGTGTTGGGTGTGCCTATGTCGGAGTTCGCCAAGGCCGACGGCGGCCTGACCTGCCTTTCGGTGCTCTGGTAGGGGAGGAGATGGGACAGACGATGCTGAGCCAAGGAAGCAACCAGGAACGCCGACGCGCCCGAGGCTGGGGCCTGAGCGTCGGGACGCTGCCCCCAGGGCCGCTGAACGCCCTGACCGACGTGGCGGGAGTGCGGGTGGGGCACTGCACCCTGGCCTACGGCGACGGCCCGACGGCGGTGCGCACCGGCGTGACCGTGGTCTTGCCTCACGGGGGCGACCCTTTTCGCGAGAAGGCGATTGCCGCAGTGGCGACCCTCAACGGCTTCGGCAAGCCGTTGGGCTTCGAGCAGGTGCGGGAGCTGGGCACGTTGGAGAGCCCCATCGGGCTGACCAACACCCTGTGCGTGGGCCCGGTGGCCGAAGGGCTGATTCGCTGGGAGCTGGAGCGCAACCCGAAGCTGGGGCAGGCCTGGGGCAGCATCAACGCGGTGGTGGGCGAGTGCAACGATGGCTTCCTGAACGACCTGCGCGGCCGCCACGTGCGGGCTGAGCACGCCCTGGAGGCCCTGGAGGCGGCGGCAGGCGGGCCCGTGGCCGAGGGCAACGTGGGGGCGGGCGCCGGCATGTGCGCCCTGGGGTACAAGGGGGGCGTGGGTACCAGCTCCCGTCAGACGCCGGACGATCTAGGCGACTATCGGGTGGGGGCGCTGGTGGTGGCCAACTTCGGGGCGGCCGGGCAACTGCGCATCGATGGCCTGCCGGTGGGCAGGCTGCTGCAGGGGGCCACGGACGACGCAGGGCCACGGCTGCCGGGCGGCTCGGTGATGGTAGTGCTGGCCACCGATGCCCCGGCCACGTCGCGCCAACTGGGCCGGCTGGCCCGTCGGGCGGGCATCGGTCTGGCGCGGGTGGGGTCGCTGGGGGAGCACGGCAGCGGCGACTTCGTCATCGCCTTCTCCACCGCGCAGCGTTTCCCCCACGGCGGCGCGCCTGCCACTTTCCCCATGCGCTTCCTGAACGATGCCGCGCCGCTGATGAACGCCCTCTTTCAGGCGGTGGCGGAGGCGGTGGAAGAGGCGGTGGTCAACGCCCTGCTGGCGGCAGAGACCTGCGTGGGCTTTCAGGGACACCGCCGCGAAGGGCTGCCCGGACGTCAGGCGGCGGCGCTGTGGCAGCGCTGGCGAGGGCCCCAGCTCTAGCCGTAGAGCCCGTGCCAGTCGTTCCAGCGTACGCCCAGCACATCCCTGAACATGCGGATGGCGTCCCGCGCCGGGTTGACCTTGGACTCTTGTCCGTAGCGCCAGACGACCGGCACCTCGATGACTTTGTAGCCCTTCTTCAGCGCCAGGAAGAGAACTTCCACATCGAAGGCGGTCACCGCGCCGCCCTTCACTTCCGGGGCGTCGTCGCCGTACAGGCGTAGGGCACCGAAGATGGCTTGCGCCGCCTCGTGGCGGAACGCCTTGAATCCGCACTGCGTGTCGTGGAAGCCCCCCACGGCCACCAAGCGCACCAGCAGGTTGAAGGCCCGCCCGATGAAGTGGCGGAACCACGGCTCGTCAAGCCGCTTGGCGCCCAACCCCTCGCGGGAGCCGATGGCCACATGGTAGCTGCTCTGCAGGTGCGCCAGCAGCTTCTGCTCCTCGTCGATGGGCGTGGCCAGGTCGGCGTCGGAGAAGAGGATGTACCGGCCGCGGCCGGCCAACATCCCGGTGCGCACCGTATAGCCTTTGCCGCGGTGAGGGTTGCGGATCAGACGCAGGCGGGGGTGCTGGGCTGCCATCGCTTCCACCACCTGGGCGGTGCCATCTTCGCTGCCGTCATCTACCACCAGCAGCTCCGAATCGTATGGCTGGCCTTCCAAGTAGGCCAGCACCTGCTCCAGGGTACCCGGCAGTCGCTTCTCCTCGTTGTAGGCCGGGATGACGACCGAAAGCCACGGTTGTGTGCTAGCCACGGTGCTCTCTCCTCCTCACGATCCAGCCGGCGGTACTGGGCTCAGGATCGATGCAATGTAGTCCAACGACACCCGGCGGCTGGCCTGCACTTGGCGGCGCTTGCCCAACCAGGGCAGCGCCAGGGCCAGGCCGGCCACCTGGCCGCGCAGCCGCGCCCGCGCTGCCGCCCCGCGCCACGATCGCAGGGCCTCGGCGGCGATACGCATCTGCGCTCGCAGGGCCAGGGGCCAGTCCCGCTGCAGCAGCGGCCCGGGAGTGTTCTTCAGCCAGACCAGCACAGTGTTGCGGCCGGTGTAGTAGCTGGAAAGGGGGCCGCCGCCGGTGGCGCTCAGGCGGTGGTAGATCACCGCCGAGGGCTGGTACCAACAGGGGTAGCCAGCCAACTGGGCCCGCCAGGCCAGGTCTACATCTTCGCAATACATGAACAGGTCTTCGTCTAGCAGGCCGATCTCATCCAGCATGGCTTTGCGGTAGGCCACCGCGCCGCCGCAGCCGCCGAAGACCCAGCCCGGCTCGTCATACTGGCCTCGGTCTTCTTCCCATACACCGCGGTTCCCGGGGATGCCGTCGCGGCGGTAGTAGTCGCCGGCGGAGTGGATGACGTCCCTTCGGTCGAAGAGCATCATCTTGCTGGCTATGCTGCCGGCCTCCGGGTGCTCATCCAGGGCTTGCTGCAGGGCGGCCAGCCAATACGGGTGCGCCTCGGTATCGTTGTTCAGCAAGGCCACCGTCTCGCCCCGGGCTTCGTTGATCCCCACGTTGACGCCGCCGGTGAGGCCCCGGTTGGTGGGCAGGGTCACCAGGCGCACCTCGGGGTAGTCGTCCAGCACCATCTGGCACGAGGCGTCGGTGGAAGCGTTATCTACCACCAACACCTCGAAGTCCGGGTGCGTCTGGCGGCGCAGGGCACCCAGGCAAGTGGGCAGATGGGCCTGGCCGTTCCAGTTGGGGATGATCACCGAGATCATGCGAAGTACTCACGCAGCGCTTCGGCCCACGGCCGCAGGGTGATGCCCAAGGCCGCCCCGCAGAAGTTGCGGATCGGCGCGTAGAGGGGCGGCTTGGCCACCCGCTGGTACTGGGCTGCTGTGATCGGCTCCATGGGGACGTGCCCCAGCCCGCTGAGCTGCAGGACTTCTCTGGCAAAGTCGTAGCGGGAACAGACCCCTTCGTTGGTGAAGTGGTAGATGCCGTACTGCCCCGTCCCCACGAGCTGGACCACCGCCCGCGCCAGGTCTGGCGCGTAGGTGGGGCTGCTGACCTCATCGGTGACGACCGACAGCCGACCCCGCTCTCGGGCGGCCTTGGCGATCTTCAACGGGAAGTTGTTGCCGCCCCGGGCATAGAGCCAGGCGGTGCGCACGATGTAGAAGCGCTGCAGCAGCATCTGGGTGAACTGCTCGCCAGCCCACTTGGAGCGCCCATAGGCCCCCACGGGGTTGGGGCGGTCCCATTCCAGGTAGGGCGTGGAGGCTTCGCCGTCAAACACCTCGTTGGTGCTGATGTAGACCATGGCCGCGCCAGCGGCCTGGCAGGCCAGAGCCACGTTCTGCGTGCCCAGGGCGTTGATGCGGTAGGCAGCGTCCGGGTCTTGTTCGCAGCCGTCCACGTTGGTCATGGCCGCGCTGTGTACGACCACCTCAGGCCGGAAGCCGCCGATCAAGCGGCGGATGGCCCCAGCCTGGCAGATGTCGTGCTCTGGCAAGTCCAGGCAGAGCAGGTCGTGCTCGGGCAGCGTGTCTTGCAGGGCCAGGCCCAATTGCCCCTTGCAGCCGGTGATGACAATGCGCATTTAGTCAACCCTCTCTCCAGGGCGGCGGTCTCTGCCGGTGTGCCTGGCAGCGGCCTCAGCGTCGGTGTGGGAAGGTGGCGATGGTCTCCACGATGTAGTCGATCTCGGATCGGGTCAGGCTGGAGGCAGACGGCAGGTAGAAGCCCCGGCGGCAGAGGTCTTCGGCCACCGGGAAGCGCTGGCCCTTGAACTGCTGGTAGTAGATCGGCTGGACGTGCATGGGGATGAAGAAGGTGCGCGTCTCGATGCCGTTCTTGGCTAGGTGGCGGCGCAGCTCGTCGCGGGTGCCGCCGAACTCTGCTTCGTCCACCAGCAGCCCGTACATCCAGAAGACGTTGGTGGCCCAGGGGGCTTCCGGCGGCGTCTGCAGCCCGGGCACCTGCCGCAGCAGCTCGGTGTAGTAGGCGGCGTTGCCCCGTCTCGCCTGCACGAAGCTAGCCAGTTGCTCGGTCTGGGCCAACCCCACCGCGGCCTGTAGATTGGTCATGCGGTAGTTGTAGCCCAGGAACTTGTGCCAGAAATGCCGTTCTTCCGAGAAGGCATGGTCCCTCAGGTTCCAGCACAGGCGGGCCAGCTCC
>JAAYZY010000208.1 GCA_012514615.1 Chloroflexota bacterium
CCCTGCAAGTAGCGGGGGTCACTCTGGTAGGCCAATACGGCCGGCCAGTCCTCCGCCACGAACTCCCGCAGCCGCAAGCGATGGGTGGTCAGGATCATCTCGCCTCCGCCGCTGCCTTGAGGTATGGCTAGGCGGGGCGGCCGTCCAGGACGGCCCGCACCGACTGAAGCGCATAATCGAGGTCGAAGGGTTTCGGCAGGAAGCCTTGCACCTGTGGGCGCAGCGCCTGCAGCTCCTGGGTCTCCGAGTCCTCGCTGGAGATCAGGATCCTCAGGCTGTGGTCGGCGGCCCGCAGCCGCTGCAGCGCTTCGGCTCCCCCCATGCGGGGCCTCATCACATCCAAGATCACCAGGTCGATTTCGCCGGGGTGTCGGGCAACCACCGTCAGCGCCTCGGCGCCATCGCCGGCAGTGAGGACGCGGTATCCGGCGCGGCCCAGCACCCGGGCCATCATCTCTTGCACCGCCTCCTCGCCATCCACCACCAGGATCGTCTCAGGGCCGCCGGCGTGCGGCGCGCCGAGGCTCGGCGGCGTTGGCCCTGCAGCGCTATCGGAAGCCGGCAGGGCCACGCGGAAGGTAGCCCCCTGCCCCCGAGCGCTCCGCACCGACAGGAGCCCTCCGTGCGAGCCCACGATGCCGTAGCTGGTGGCCAAGCCCAGGCCTTTGCCGTGTTCTTTGGTGGTGAAGAAGGGATCGAAGATGCGCCGCTGCGTCGCTTCGTCCATGCCCTGGCCAGTGTCTTCCACTTCGAGAACCACGTAGGCGCCTGGCTGCAGGGGGTGGGCCTCGGCGGCGTCCAACCTCTGTACGCTGGTACGGAAGGTCAGCCGGCCGCCGTCGGGCATCGCCTCGGCCCCGTTGATGCACAGGTTGAGCACCACCTGCTGCAGTTGGCTGGGGTCGCCGCGCACGGTCGGCAGGTCCGGCTGCAGGCCGTTCATGATCTCGATGCGGCGGTCCAGCGTGTGCAGCAACAGCGACTGCACCTCGGCCACCAAGGCGTTGAGGTCCACCGGCTCGGTGCTCGGCTCGGTGACGCGGGCGAACGTCAGGAGGTTCTGGGTCAAGTCGGCAGCGCGTCGGGAAGAGCGGATGATGGTGGCCACGTCGCTCTGCAGAGGGGAGTCGGCGGGCAGCGCCACCTGCAGCAACGAAGCATAGCCCATGATGCCCATGAGGATGTTGTTGAAGTCGTGGGCCACGCCGCCCGCCAGGGTGCCGATGGACTCCAACTTCTGGGCCTGCCGCAGGCGCGCTTCCAGCTTCTCCCACTCGGTGCGGTCTTGGTAGACGCTGATGAAGCTGGTCACCGTCCCCGAAGCGTCTCGCACCGGCGCCAGCGAGATACTCACCGGAAAGCGACTGCCGTCTTTGCGCTGGTACTCTCGCTGCACCGGGCCGATCGGCTTGCCCCGGCGCAGGATCTCCCGATGATCCCGGGTCAAGGACTCCCGTTCTTCGGTCGGCCAATGCGGGAAGGGGTAACACAGCCCCAGCAGCTCCTCCCGACGGAAGCCGGTCATCTCGCAGAACGCGCTGTTCACCTGTTGGATGCAGCCATCCGGGCCCTGCACCAACAACCCCTCGCCCATCGATTCCATCATGTCGGCGCGCCGATCGGCTTCTCGGCTCACCTGCTCGTAGAGATGGGCGTTGCGAATGGCCCCTGCGGCTAGGGTGGCCAGACCAGTGACCAGGCGCAGGTCCTCACGGACGAACTCCCGCCGGCCCAGGCGGCTGGCCACCAACACCCCCATGGTCTCCCCGTGCGCCGCCAGAGGCGCCAGCAGCAGCGACTCAGGCTCGGGCAGGGTACCGGGCACCAGCAGGGCGCGGGGATCCCGGTGGGCGCGGTTCACCATCTCCGGCTCGCCGCTGTGGGCCACGTGGCCGGTGATCCCCTCGCCTGGTCGCACAGTCACCTGCATCACCGCTTCGCTGTCCGGGCCCAGAGCCGCCACCGGGCGGAGCACCTCACCCCCTGGCTCCCGCAAGAATAGGATGCAGGAATCGGCCTTCAGGAACTCCTGCGCCCGCCTGGCCACCTGCCACAGCGTCGGCTCCCAGTCCATCCCGCTGAAGAACTCCTGGCCGGCCTGCACCAGCATCTCCAGCTCGATGTTGCGCCGCAGGAGCTCGGCTTCCGCCTTCCGCTGCAGAGTGAGGTCTTGGCCCAACGCCAGGATGTGGGAGACCCGGCCATCTTGGTCTTCGATCCCGGCCGAACTCCAGAGGATGTGCCGCACCTCGCCATCGCGGGTACGGATGGCATTCTCGTATTGCGCCGGGATGTCCCCCCGGCGCAGGCGGGCCATCAGCGCCTCTTGCGCCGGGTAGACTTCTGGAGGCACCACCAAGTCGAACCAGTTCTGGCCCAACGCCTCTTCTTTGCCGTAGCCCGTGAGGCCCTCGCAGGCTTCGTTGAACCACTCGATGCGCCCGTCCAGGGTGAGGATGAGCACCAGAGCCGGCGCCGTCTCGATGAGACGCTCGCTGAAGCGCTTCTCCTGCCGCAGCGATTCCATGAGCCGTGCGTTTTCCACCGCCACAGAGGCTTGCTGAGCGAAGAGGCTGAGTGACCACACGTCGCTCTCGCTGAAAGGGCGATGGGGCTCCAGGTGACCGGCCGCGATGACGCCCAAGATGCGGCCCGCCCACTGGAGCGGCACCCCCAAGGCCACCGTGACCCCCAGTGACTGCCATGGCGGCCAGCGGCGTGACCATTCGGCGTAGTCGTCAATGGCGAGCGGCTGCCCGGTCTGGGCCACTTGCCCGGCCATGCCCTCGCCCAAGCGCTGGCGCATCCCCACGATGTCGGGAGAGAGGTTGTGGCCCACCACCAGCTCCAGGTCGCCTCGCTCCTCATCCAGCAGATACAGCGTGCCCGCCATGGCCCCCAGGATGTGCGTCGCTTCCCGCACGATGCGCTCCAGCAGGCAGGCCAGCGGTTGGGGCTCGCTCAGCTTCACCGCCAGGCGCCGCAGGGCGGTCATCTCCGCCAGGCGCCGCTGCGTGGCTTGGTGCAGGTAGGCGCTCTCCAGGCTCACCGCCAACTGGCGGCCCACCGTCTGTAGGATCTCCCACTGAGTCGGGTCGACCGCCACGGCCGGGGTCGCCACCAACAGCACAGCGACCAGCTCACCGTAACTCAGCGCCGGGAACGCCATGTACGTGGGCGGGGCTCCCACGTGCGGGGCGATCGCTGCCTCGAACTGTTCGGCCTGGGCCGACGGGAGCCAGGCGCTCAGGCGGCGGCTCACCCAAGGGTACCCCTCCTGCAGCGCCCGATGCGCCGGGGGCAGGACGTCGCCTTGGCGCAGATAGATACCGGAGAGGGACGCGGGAGAGAGGTCCAGGCCCTGCTCCAACAACGCTTTTGGGTAGCAGGCCCCCACGGAGAAGTCGGTCTCCGACGGCTGCCGCGCCAGCACCGCCACCGCCGGGTACCCCAGGCGCACGGACACCTGTTGCGCCACGACCTGGACCAGGGTCTCGGGGTCGTACAGCATGGCCATGGTCTCCAGAACGTGCTGCGGGGCGCGCAGGCTCTCGAGACACGAAACGTTCTCATATGACAAGCCATCATCGGTCTGGTGGAAGAGGTCGCGCCTCTCCGCCATGGCTACATCCCTCTCCATCTGAGGTGGTTGGGGGGCACACAGCTACTTCGGCCCCTGAGACGCCTACACTGATCCCGCCTTACGTACATTATAGGAGCGCATCGCTAAGTTGTCAACTGCTTCGCCGCAGCCCCTCAGTCCTCCGTCTTTCGGGGCGGTCGCCTCACACCGCCGCGCCAGAGGAACCAGGGATAGCGCAGCCACCGTTTGAGACGAGTGCCAGGGCTGCGTCCGTAGTGGCGCACATAGTCTTGGATGGCTTCGGTCAGGGAGACAGGCCGATCCCAGATCAGCGCCAGGTCCTTGCGGTGCTCCAGCAGCAGAGCGTACAGATCAGCCCCGGTCAAGTGGGGGAACTCGCTTTCCAGGCGCTGGGCGCGGATGATCTCCAACATCGGCTGGAAGACGCGATCGTACCAACTGGCCACCGCCTCCCCCAGGGGCACCGGTCGCCCCGGCGAGCGGCTTTCCAGCCACTGGGCATGGCCGGCGATGTGAGCCGCCAAGAGAGAGTAGCGGTCACAGGCGGTCATCCGCACCTCTTGGTGAGGGCGGACGGCGTCCAGGTTGGTCTCCCGCAGGAACTGCACATGGGCCGCCAGGCAAGGGAGCTCCTCCATGCGCAGCGTGGCCGGCGGGCTCACCCGGCAGGGGAACCGCCACACCTCTGCTTCGATGGTCGGCGTGCCCATGGCCCGCGCCACCGACACCCGGTGGTTTCCGTCGTCCACGAAGTAGGCCTCGCCGATGCGGTAGAGCGAAACCGGGCCCAGCCCGGTGGTCTGCATGGCGATGGCCACGCGCATCCAACGGCTATGCAGGTCGTCGCGGGCCGGGTAGAAGTGGCGGGTGAAGTCGCGGTGGCGGCTGACGCTGCCGATGATCAGATCCAGGGGAACGTTCTGAAGCCCCTCGGCCATACGGAAGGTAAGGCCCAGGGCTACCCGCACTGTCTCGAAGGAGAGGCAATCGGCCGGGGCGCGCCGCAGCTTGCCCCAGAGGATCTCACGCGTGGCCTTGCGCCGAACTGCCCAGAAGAGCTGGTCCGACACTCCGCGCTCAAAGTGCAACTCAACCACGCGTCCCTCCGGCCGACGGGAGATCGATCGTCAGCACCTGAAAGCCATGGGCATTGACCACGGTGGTGGGGCCCACCTGAGTCTCGATGGGATCCAGACCGCCGGGACGCACGTGCCCGTGGATGTGGTAGCGAGGCTGATAGCGAGCCAGGAACCGCCCGAACGATTCGAAGCCGGTGTGGCAGAGGTCCTGCCCATCGTGGATGCCGCAGGGCGGCGCGTGGGTCACCAGAATATCCACAGCGCGGCCGTGGCGCCAGCGATTCCACCACAGGCGGGGGGCCAAACGCCGCACCCGGGCCGTCATCTCGCGGTCACAGTATTGGAAAGCGCCGTCGGCGCGGTAGCGCATGCTTCCGCCCAACCCCGCCATGAGCAGACCGCGGCAGTGCACCACCCGTCCCTCCAAGCTGATGCAGCCGCCCGGACCGCTGCGCTCGTCCCAACCACCCTCCCGCAGCACCCGCGTGTGATCGTGGTTGCCGTGGACGTAGAACACCGGCACGTCCAGCATGGTGACGATGAACTCCAGGTAGTCAAACGGCAGGTCGCCGCAGCCCACCACCAAGTCCACATCCCCAAAGCGCTCGCGGATCGTGGCGCTGTAGATGCGCTCGTCTACCTCGTCGCTGACGGCCAGCAGCCGTACTGGCCCGGATGGGCGCTGCCCGCAACTCTTGCTCATGGGTTGGGGTGTCTCTCCCTCATGGAGGCTGGGCCCCATCGCGTTGGGGGCCTGGACGCATTATACCACGGCCCCGGGCGGGCCACAAGGCCCCTAAAAAAGCCAAGGCCCTCAGCAAGTGAGGGCCTTGGCGGCTTGTCTCGTGGGATGGAGGCGCTCATTCGATGAGGCCGTGGGGTTCCCGCCGTGGTTTCCACCCGTTGGGGTGGGCCCACTCATCGGCCTTCCAGGGCAGGTGGTCTGGGGCAACCAGCGGCAGCATCTCCCGGAAGAACTCCAAGCGCTCCGGACCGCTCATAGGTACGAAGCCCTCGGCCACGGCCAGGTCCGCCTCCAGCTGCGCCATGGTAGAGCAACCGGCGATGACCGTGGTGAGGGGCAAGGCCAAGGCGTAGCGCAAGGCCCGCTCAGCCACGTGAGCCAGGCCCTTGTAGCCAAAGACCTTCATGCCCACCGCGCCCACCCCGTGGCGTTGGGCGTAGGGCAGGAACTCCTCGGCGAAGCTGTAGATGAAGTGGTCCAGCACCGACACAGCCACCAACGCCGTGTCAAAGGGGAAGCGGCGCAGCGCCTCGATGAGCACCTGGGGGTCGGTGTGCCCCGAGATGCTGATGAACTGCACGAGCCCCTCGTCTTGGGCTTCCACGGCCGCCTCCAGCGCCCCGCCACGGGCCGTCATGGCGTCCAAACGTTCCATACCCCAGACGTTGTGGAGGCGCCACTCGTTCACGTAGTCGGTCTGCAGGCGGCGCAGGCTTTCCTCCAGCTGCCGCCGCGCTCCGTCTTTCGTGGTCTCCACCGTCTTGGTGGCGATCCACATCTCTTCCCGCCGCTCCCTGGCCACCAACCCCACCCGCTGCTCGCTGAGCCCCTTGGAGTAGACCCAAGCGGTATCGAAGTAGCGGATGCCGCGATCCAGAGCCGTGTTCAGGATGGCCACGGCCTCGTCTTCGGTGCAACCTTCTTCGTCCACCAGGCGTTGGCAACCCAAGCTGAGAATGGGCAAGCGGACTCCGGTTCTGCCGAACGGTCGGGTTTCCATCATGGCTTGGCTCCTCTCGTGTGAAACTGAACAAGCACCTCCCATTTTAGCACCGAGCGCCGGTTTTGTCCACATTTCGTCGGCCGTGCCCCAGGCGGCGCTGCACTGGTCAACCCACCCCGCCAGAGCGGGGCCGCCGGCGATTTGCCTTCGCCCTGACGATGCGGTAGAATGTGGCATCTGCCGAGGGCGGCAGAGAGACGCGAGCGGGCCCGCGCAGACGCGGAGGAGGCAGGCGAGATGATCCGTGACCGAGAGGAACTGCGCCGCACCCTCATCGAAGAACAACAGAAGCTCCTTGAACAACTGCAACAGGCCAAGACGGTGACCAGCGAGAGCCTGGGCTACGGCAATCACATGGCCGACGACGCCACCGAGGCGTTCGACCAAGCCGCCGGCATTGCCCTGAGGCAGAATCTGGAGAAGACGCTACGACGAGTGCAGGAAGCGCTGCGTCGCTTCGACGAAGGAACCTACGGCGTCTGCGACGACTGCCGCCAGCCCATCGATCTGGCTCGGCTGGAGGCGCTGCCCTACGTCACCCTGTGCATCCAGTGCCAGCAACGTCGTGAGTACAGCAAACCCTAGTTGGAGATGCCCGTGACCACAGCCTCCCAATCCCCCAACCCACCCCAAGCGCCGGCCGCCAGCAGCGCCGGCCTGCCCTTGGCCCGCCGTTCCCGAGAGATGCCCCTGTTGGCCGGCGTGGCTGCTGCCGTCTGGGTGCTGGATCAGGCCACCAAGTACCTGGTGCTGGAGAACCTGCCCTTGGGCGCTTCCTGGGCGCCCTTCCCGGCTCTGGAGCGGTTCTTCACGTTCACCCACGTCTCCAACACCGGAGCCGCCTTTGGCTTGTTGCCGCAGTTCGGCACCGTCTTCCAGTTCATCGCCATCCTGGTGGTCGTGGGCATCGTGCTGTTCTCGCGCCACCTCGGCGCCGGGCAGAAGTGGGTCACCCTGAGTCTGGGCCTGCAGTTGGGCGGCGCGTTGGGCAACCTCACCGATCGCCTGCGCATCGGCCACGTGGTGGATTATCTGGATTTCAAGTTCTGGCCGGTCTTCAACGTGGCCGACAGCGCCCTGTTCATCGGGGTAGGCCTGCTTCTTTGGATCTTCTTTCGGCAGCCAGAGCAGATCGCCCCACGAGACGCCGACAGCGACGTAAGCTGCGCCCCCCCTTCCCCTGCTGGGGACCAATGAGCTGATGGTGGCCTCGCCGCCAAGGCCCCACGAGC
>JAAYZY010000209.1 GCA_012514615.1 Chloroflexota bacterium
CGAGGCCTTGGCCCGTCATGCCTGCTACGAGGCGCTGCATGCCCATTTCAGCGCGACCCTGGGTGCTACGCACGGCTGGCAGGACTGGCCCGCGGAGTTTCGTGACCCGGCTTCGACGGCGGTGCGGCATTTTGCGGAAAGCCACGAACGGGCGCTGCGCTTCCACGTATTCCTACAGTGGCTGGCAGCGCGCAGCCTCGCCCATGCTCAGGCGGAGGCGCGGGCCCACACTCCCCTCGGGCTGATTGCCGACCTGGCAGTGGGCACGGATCCGCGGGGCAGCCATGCCTGGAGCCGGCAACAACAGGTGATGACCGGCGTGTCTGTGGGGGCGCCCCCCGATCTGTTCCAGCCGCGGGGCCAGGATTGGGGCCTCACGGCGTTCTCGCCCTGGGCGCTGCGCCAGCACGGCCATGCCGGGTTCATCGAGACTGTGCGTGCCGTGCTCGCCCATGCGGGCGGCTTGCGGGTGGACCATGTCATCGGCCTGGCCCGCCTATGGCTGGTGCCGCAAGGGGCGTCCGCCGACCAGGGGGTGTATCTCGGCTACCCCCAGGATGAATTGATGGATCTGCTGATGCTCGAGGCCTGGCGTCATCAGGCCGTGATTGTGGGTGAGAATCTCGGCACGGTGCCTCAGGGATTCAATGCCGACCTGGAGCGGCGCGGCTTCCTGGGCATGAGCGTGCTGTGGTTCGAGCGGGAGGAAGAAGCGCCGCAGCGCTTCCACCCCCCCTCGGCCTGGCCGGTGCGCAGCATGGCCATGGCCAGCACCCATGACCTGCCCACCCTGCGCGGCTGGTGGATGGGCAGGGACATTCATTGGCGTGAGCGGCATGGCGAACACGATGCCGCGGAAGCCCAACGGCAGACCGCCTTGCGGGAACAGGACAAGACTGTCTTGTGGACTGCCCTCCAGCAGGCCGGGCTGGCCCCTGCAGGGGTCCCCGTTCCCGAGGCGGCGCCGGTGAATGAAGTGCTGTCCTTTCTGGCTGCCACCCCATCCGTCCTGCTCAATGTGGCCCTCGAAGACTTGACCGGCGAGAGCGAACAACCCAATCTGCCAGGGCGCCCTCCAACGGACGCCGCCCTGGCCCACCCCAACTGGCGGCGTACGTTGGGCACGCCGGTCGATTCCCTCTTTGCGACGGAGTCGACGGCAGATCTGCTGGAAGCCCTGCGCCGCGCGGGCCGCTGTGCCAGCACGTCGGGAGCGCGTTCATGACTGCACACCGTCCTTCTGCGACCGGCGCCGGCCTGCAGGCGCGGTCGACCCTGCGTCTGCAGCTGCATGCCGGCTACACCCTGGACGATGCCCGGCGCGACCTCCCGTACTTCGCGCGACTGGGCGTCACCCATCTGTATCTTTCGCCGGTCACCCGCGCCCGGGCCGGTTCACTGCATGGCTACGATGTCGTCGATCACCGGGAGGTGGACGACGAGCGGGGCGGTGAACCGGCCCTGCGTCGTCTGGCGGACGCCGCACATCAACAGGGCGTGGGCCTGCTCCTGGATATCGTGCCCAATCACATGGCCACCGATCCTGAGAACGCGTGGTGGTGGGACGTGCTGACCCACGGCCCTCGCAGTCGCTACGCGAGGTGGTTCGACATCGACTGGGAGGC
>JAAYZY010000019.1 GCA_012514615.1 Chloroflexota bacterium
TCACGTGGCTGGCCTCCAGCGAGTGGCTGAAGCAGGCCGAGCCGGTGCTCACAGCGATGCCCCGCATATCCAGGTGCAGCAGCACCGATTCCCCCTCCACGAAGCGGAAGGAGATGTTGGCGTTGTGCGGCAGGCGGTGCACGGGGTGCCCATTGACCCGGCTGTGGGGGATCTGCAGCAGGCCAGCCGTCAGGCGGTCCCGCAGCCCCTGCAGGCGGGCCGTCTCGTCCGCCGTGGCCAGGCGGGCCGCCTCGGCGAAGCCCACCGCGCCGGGGATGTTCTCCAATCCACCCCGCAAGCCGAGCTCCTGGAAGCCCCCCTCCACCTGGCGCGTCAGGGGCGTCCCTTTGCGCACGTAGAGCGCACCCACGCCCTTGGGGCCATGCAGCGTGTGCGCCGACAGCGTCACCAGGTCCACCGGCGCCTCCTGCACGTCCAGCGGTATCCGGCGATAGCTGTGGGTGGCGTCGGTATGAAAGAGGACGCCTCGCTCGTGGGCCACCTGGGCCAGGGTCGGGATCTCCTGCAGGGTGCCGATCTCCTGGTTGGCGGCCTGCACCGAGACCAACACCGTGTCCGGCCGCAAGGCCTCCCGCAAGCGCTGGGGATCCAAGCGGCCGTCCGCGTCCACCTCCAGGTAGGTCGCCTCGAAGCCCTGCCGTTCCAACGCCTGGGCGCTGTGCAGCACCGGGAAGTCCTCCAGCTTGGTGGTTACGATGTGGCGGCCCTTCTTGGCCCCCAAGGCCGCGGCCACGCCCTTCAGGGCCAGGGTGCTGGATTCTGCCCCGCCGGAGGTGAAGATGACCTCCTCCGCGGCGGCGCCCAACGTCTCGGCAATCGCAGCGCGGGCCCCTTCCAAGGCCTCCCGCGCCTCGATGCCCAAGCTGTAGCCGAACTCCGAAGTGGCCACGGCGTAGGTCTCGAACAGGTAGGGCTTCATCGCTTCCAGCACCCGCTCATCCAGACGGGTGGCAGCGGCGTTATCCAGGTAGATGGCTTCTCCCCACATGGCCTGCTCCTCTCGCAGTGCAAATGTAACCGTACTAGTATCATTCAGAGTATAGCACAAGGCCGGGCGCAAGTCAAGGCATGGACATATGAGAAGTGTAAGAGATTCCCAGGGCGGGCTGAAGCGCTGGACAAGCAAGGGGGCGATGCCAAGCACCGCCCCCCGCAGCCAGCCACCGTCGCACGCGCCCCCGGCCTAGTATCCTTCTTCGCCCAGGCGCACCTTTCCCTTGAACACCCGATAGATGAAGGCGGTGTAGCCCACCACCAGCGGCAGGCCCACCCCGGCGATCACCAGCATCACCGAGAGGGTGCGGGGCGACGACGAGGCGTTGCGGATGGTCAGGCTCAGGGCCGGGTCGCCCAGGGCCGGCGCCATGTTGGGGAAGAGGCTGGCCCCCAGCATCCCCATGAGCCCCACGATAGCCGCCGACGACGCCAGGAACGCCTGGCCGTCTCGCCGCTGCCGGGCCGCCCACCAGCCGCCGGCGGTGGCCCCGGCCGCCAGACCCCAGCCCAGCCAGGCCAACGGCCGGCCGAACACATCGCCTCGCACCAGCGCCGCCGCCACGGTAGAGACGGCCAGCAGCGCGGCGAAGGCGATCTGCGCGGTCTTCAGCGCCGCCCGGGCCCGCCCCTGCAGCGTCCCTTGCGTCTTCAGGGTCAGGTAGGCCGCTCCCTGGACCACGAACATGGCCAACCCCAGCAGGCCGATGAGCAGGGCGAAGGGGTTCAGCAGGGTCCAGAAGGTGCCGGTGAAGTGCATCTCTGCATCCAGGGGGATACCCCGGGCGATGTTGCCCACGGCCACGCCGAAGAGCAGGGCCGGCACGGTGCTGCCCACGGCGAAGGCGCCATCCCAGAAGCGCCGCCAGCGAGCATCGTGGCGGAACTCCATGGAGACGGCGCGGAAGATGAGGGCGAAGACCACCAGCATCATGGCTAGGTAGAAGCCGCTGAACACCGTGGCGTAGACATGGGGGAAGGCCGCGAACAGCGCACCGCCGCCGGTGAGCAACCAGACCTCATTGCCATCCCACACCGGGCCGATGGCCTGGAGCATGGTCGCTCGGTCCTTCTCGCCCTTGCCCAGGAAGGGGAACAGCACCCCCACGCCCAGGTCGAAGCCATCCAGGATGGCGTAGACCGTGAACAGCAAGCCCACCAGCACGAACCACGCGACGTTGAGATCCATCTCCCCTACCTCCTGCGGCGCTGCGCCCACGCCGACACCGGGACAGTTTGCGCCGCTGGGCCTTGGCGGATGCGCCGCAGCAGCATGGAGAGGTAGGCCGCGAAGAGCAGCCCATACACCAGCACGAAGCCGATGAGGGTGGCCAGCACCTGCCCCGCCGGCACGGTGACCGACACGGCGTCAGCCGTGCGCAGCAGCCCGTAGACCGCCCAGGGCTGGCGGCCCACTTCCGCGGCGATCCAACCCACCTGGTTGGCCACCTGGGGCAAGGGGATGGAAAGCACCAGCGCCCACAGCGCCCAGGGGGTGGTTTCCAGGCGCTTGCGCCACAACAGGTAGGCCGCCCCCAGCATGGCCACGATGAACCACCCGCCAAGGATGACCATCAGGTGGTAGGCGTAGAACGGCAGGGCCACCGGCGGCCAGTCGTCCCGGGGGAAGGCGTTGAGGCCGGGCACCTCCGCGTTGGCGTCGAAATGGATCATGAGACTCAGCAGCTTGGGCACGCCGATGAACAGGTGCACCTTCTGCTGAGCCACGTCGGGGAGGCCAAAGAGCGACAGCGGCGCGCCGCGGGTCGTCTCCCACAGCCCCTCGAAGGCGGCTATCTTGGCCGGCTGGGTCAGGGCCACCTGCACCGCATGGGCGTGCCCGAACCCCACCTGGCCCAGGGTGGCCAGCACCCCCACGGCCAGGGCCACCGCCAGCGAGAGGCGGGCGAACTCTTGGTGCCGCTTCTGCAACAGGTACCAAGCGCTAACCCCGGCCACGAAGAACGCCCCGGTGATCCACCCGCCAGTGATGGTGTGGAAGAAGCGCGGCACAATGGAGGGGTTCAGCGCCGCTTCCCAGAAGCTGGTCAGCTCGGCCCGGCCGCCCACTAGGGCGTAGCCGGCCGGCGTCTGCTGCCACGAGTTGGCGATGAGGATCCACAGCCCAGAGATGTGCGAGCCGATGAAGACCAAGAACGCCGCCAACCAGTAGACCCGCTTGGAGACGCGCTTCCGGCCGAAGAGGAGGATGGCCAGGAAGCTGGATTCCAGGAAGAAGGCGAAGATTCCCTCGGCCGCCAGCGGCGCGCCGAAGATGTCGCCCACAAAGCGGGAGTACTCCGACCAGTTGGCGCCGAAGGAGAACTCCATGGTGATGCCCGTGGCCACCCCCACCACGAACGTCAGCGCCAACACCTTGATCCAGAAGGAAGAGGCCGCCTGGTAGCGCGCCTCGCCCTTGCGCAGGTAGAGCGTCTCCAGGGCCAAGATGACCAAGGCCAGCCCCAGAGTGAGGGCTGGAAAGAGGTAGTGGAACCCCACCGTCCAGGCGAACTGGATCCTCGCCAACAGCACCGGGTCAAGCATCTCTCCCCTCCCCTGGCCCAAGGCCAGCGGTCACGGCGGCGCAGCAGGCCCTGGCGGCGCTACAGGGTGGCGATGGTGAAGCCGGCTTCCAGATACGGCGCCAGGCTCACGTGGCCCATGGCGTCGTTGGCCAGCCGCAGGCCCTCCTCCTCGGCTGCCTCCACCGCCCCGGCCTGGACCGCACAGGCCCGGCAGACGGCGTCGATGAGGCCGGCTGCCTTGGCCTTGCCGTACATCCCGTGCATCTTGTGCTTGGGGTTGGGCAACGCCAGCAGCCACCCCGGCGCCTCCCCCTCCAAGACGATTTTCGCCTCGCCGCCCCGGGCCTGGAGGTCCAGGGCGAAGACCAGGGCGTGCATCAGCCGGCAGGGAATCTCCGGCCCGGCGAAGACGAATAGAGCCACCTTCTCGCTCACGGCTCGTTGCTCCTTCCGCCCGAGGCAGCGCCGCTGCGTCGCCCAGACAAGTAATGCGGCGCACCAGAGGGAACCCTCCAGTGCGCCGCGCACCGTTCATGGCACGGCTACGATTCTTTCGTCGGCTTCCAGACTTGCCAGACCTTGCCCGCCAGGTTGATCCCCGGCTTCAAGGTCGTCTGGCCCGGCTGCCAGCCAGCCGGCATCACTTCGCCCGTGGCGCGGGTGTGCTGGTAAGCCTTCACCTGGCGCACCAGCTCGCCGAAATGCCGCCCCACCGGCGGGGTCAAGATCTCCATGGCCTGGATGACGCCATCGGGATCGATGAGGAAGCGGCCGCGGATGTTCACCCCGCCAGCCTCGTTGTACACGCCGTAGAGCGTGCCGATCTTGCCGCCCTGGTCCGACATCATGGGGTAGGGGATGCCCCCGGGAACCATCTTCGCCAGCTCTTCCTCGTGCCAGACCTTGTGGGAGAAGACGCTATCCACACTGCATGCCAGCACTTCCACGCCGAGTTCCTGCAGTTCGTTGTACCTGACGGCAACTGCCGACAACTCGGTCGGTCAGACGAAGGTGAAGTCACCTGGGTAGAAGCAGATCACCACCCACTTGCCGGCATAGTCCGACAGCTTCACTTGCTTGGTCGCCCCCTTGTGGAAGGCGTTTGCCGTGAAATCCGGCGCCTTCATGCCTGACCTAACGCTCATTTCGCAACCTCCTTGTGCAGAAACTGAGTAGAAAGGATCACGCTAGAATGCGTGGAACTCCCCCTTGGGCATGCCGCAGACGGGGCACTTGTCCGGCGGATTGCCGATGACAGTGTAGCCGCACTTCGGGCAGACGTAGACCGGCTCGGCGGCGATGTCTTGGCCCATCTCCGCTCGCTGCTTCGCCTCGCCGTACATCGCCTCGTGGATCTTCTCCGCCTCCAGGGCGTAGTGGATGCTCAACATGGCCCCCTTCTCGCTCTGGAGCTTGGCCACCGCATGGAACGCCGGGTACATCTCGGTATTCTCGTAGTTCTCGCCGCCGATGGCCGAGGCCAAGTTCTGCGCGGTCTGGCCAATGCCCCCCAACTCCCGTAGGTGGTTGGCGGCATGCACCCGCTCAGCGTAGGCGATGGCCCGGAACAAGCGAGCGATCTCCGGAAATCCTTCCTTCGCTGCCTCATCGGCGAAGGTCAGGTACTTCATATGGGCTTGGCTCTCGCCAGCGAACGCCGCTTCCAGATTGGCCTGAGTCATCTGTCTCATCACTAGCCACCTCCGAGGAAATAAGTGGAACGGTTCAGTCATCGGCCGCCGACGGGCTACGCCGGGGCCGCGCACACCTGTTGGGTCAGCAGATCGTAAGTCGCCCTGCGCAGCCGGTCTTCCAGCATGGCCTGGGCCTCCACCCAGACGTTGTGCACCGGGCACCTCTCCGACAGCGGACAGATCTGCGGGTCCGCCACGCACTGGTTCAAGTAGAGCGGCCCTTCCATCGCTTCAAGCACATCGAAGAGGGAGATCTCTCGTGGGGGACGGGCCAGGCTGATCCCACCGACAGCGCCCCGCCGGCTCTGCACCAAACCTGCCTTGGCCAAGCGGGTGACGATCTGACGGATAAGCTGGGGCGGCACCAGGCGGCGCTCGGCAAGCTGACGGGTCGTCAGCCACTTCCCGGCCGGCTGCATGGCCAGCTCCAGCACCACCCGTGAGGCATAGTCGGTCTTGCGGGTGATCGGCACAGTTTTCGCTTCTCCCTACCGTTCGCCTGCGGCAGACGCAATTGCGACCAACACAGAAACCTACAGGCAGTATACACGCCTTCGCCGGGTTTGTCAAGGAAGGTGGTAGCGATGCCTGTACAGAATGCCCCCCGCCGGACCTGTTGCCTGCCCCTGGCCGGCCGTTCTTGACAAATCGCCTGTTGTGGGCCAAGATAGGCCTAGCCGCCTGACCTGTGTGGGCCGACGGAACCACTGCCCCAGACCGAGGCGGGCATTGGAGCAAGGAGCGAGAACCATGAAGAAGTTCACCCTCTACCAGCCGGTGGTGCGGCTTGCCGATCCCCACGTCTGGAGCGATTCCAAGAACCACCTGAGCCTGCGTTGGGCCATCTACGAACCCCTGGCCGTGCCCGGCCCTGGCGGGGCCTACCAGCCCTGCCTAGCTGAGCGCTGGGAAAGCGACCCCCAAGGGCGCGTCTGGACCTTCCGCCTGCGCCCACGGGTCGTCTTCCACAACGGCGGCGCCCTGACGGCGGCCGACGTGGTCGCTTCGCTGGAGCGCGCCTGCTCGCCGCAGATGGTCGGCGA
>JAAYZY010000210.1 GCA_012514615.1 Chloroflexota bacterium
AGTGCCGGCGCCGCGGCGTGCGCCGCATCAAGGCTACCGTGGATCAGTCATATCAGGTGATGACACCCTACATGGCCCGGGCCGGCTACCACACCGAGGGGAGCTTCCTGCTGTACGGCCGTCCCATGTGGATCTACGCCCGGGATCTGGACAACGGCAGCGACGGCTCGGGGCGCAGCGAAAACTGAGGGGGAGGGACGCCATGCAGATCGAGCAGCTTCGACCGGAACAGGCCGAGACCGCTGCCTTGCTGCATCATCAGGGGCAGCTCCATACCTTCCTGGGCCGCATGGGCCAGCCGTTTCTCGTGGCTCTCTATCGGGAGCTGGTTAGCTCACCGTGGGGCTTCGGGTTGGCCGCCATGGAGAACGGTCGACTGGTGGGGGTGGCCACCGCCACCAGCAGCATCCGCGGGCTGTTTGGCGACTTGGCGGTGCGGCGGTGGTCGCATCTTCTGGGGCCGACCCTGGCGGCGCTGTGGCGGCGCCCGGCGCTGATCCTTTCGGCGCTGGAGACGCTGACCTACCCGCGCAAGGTGGGCGACTTGCAGCGGGGCGAGTTCGAGCTCCTCTTCATAGGCATCGCTGAGGAGTGGCGCGGGCGCGGGGCGGGCAGCCTGCTCATGGACGCCCTGGTGGAGAAGTGCCAGACCATGGGCTGCCGCCATTTCCACTCGCTGGTGGAGGAGATCAACGAGGTGAGCAACGCCTTGCATCTGCGGCGGGGATTCCGGGTGAAGAAGAAGATCGTGCTGTACGGGCGGCCCATGACCCTGTACACCTTGCCGCTGTTGGGGCGGGAGACCGAGCCGGGCGAGATGGCTGGCGGTGGAGGGGTGCGGTAGTGTTGGGCGCTTCGGCGGGGGGCGGCTGGCGCCGCTGGGGCTGTTGGGTCCTACTGGGGTTGGCAACGGCGCTGTTGCTGCGCGGCTGGTGGCCGCCAGGCGTGCCCATCAGCCCGCGCCAGGAGATCATCCCCGAGTTCAGCTACGCTTGGCTGGCCCGGGAGCAGATCGCCCAGGGCCACCTCTTGGCCGACTGGTCGCCCTACGAGTGGGCAGGGTTCCCCTGGCTGCGCTACATCCCCTTCCCGCTCTACTACGGCTTGGGCGGTCTCTCCCTGCTCAGCGGGCTCTCGCTGGAGTGGCTCTTCCGCCTGGGCTTCTGGGCCGTCTTCACCCTGGCCGGTGGGGCCGCCTTCGAGTGGGTGCGCCGCCTGAGCGACAGCAACTTGGGCGGGCTGGTGGCCGGCCTGGTCTACGCTCTGATCCCTGCCCACAGCCACATCACGGTGGAGGTCTTCACCCACGCTGTGGCCTGGGCTCTGGCGCCGCTTCCCTTCCTGGCCTACGAGCGGGTGCGCCAGCAGCGGCGTCCCACGCGCTGGCTGGGCTGGGGAGCCTTGCTGGCGCTGCTGCCGGTGGTGAGCATCGAATACGCCATGCTGCTGACCCCGTTCTTGGCCCTTTACCTGCTGTGGCGGGAAGCCGAGGGGCTGCGGGCGCGGGAGTGGCCCTGGCAGGCGCGACTGGCCCCCTTTGCCGCCGCTGGACTGGCCGCACTGGCGCTGGCCGGGTTTGTGGTGCTGCCGGGGCTGCTGGAGACCTCCCTGGTGGGCATCCACGCCAAGCACGCCAGTGGGGCTGACCTGCACCTGGACCTGCTGCGGGCCTACTCTGCCCCGCCCCAGGCGCTGCTGGCGACCCTGCTGCGGCGGCTGCGGGTCACCCTGCCGCTGGAGCTGCCGGCGGTCTACCGCTCGTACCAAGCGTCCACCTGGTACCTGGGGTGGACGGTGCTGGCGCTGGCTGCCTGGGGCCTGCTACGACCGCCGCGGCGCGGCCTGGGCTGGCTGCTGGGCCTGTGCGCCGTGCTGGGCGTGCTGCGGGCGGCGGGCCCTTGGCTGCCGGGCAACTTCTTCCTGCTGCTGCCGGTCATCGGCAAGCTGACGCCGTTCCGCTCGTTGGGGCTGCTGGCGCTGGTGCTGGCCACGTTGGCCGGGTTCGGTGGGGCGGCCCTGGGGCGGGCTGCGCCTGCCGGGCGGGCGCGCTGGCTGGTGGGTGGGCTGGTCTTCCTCCTGCCTCTGGTGGAGCTGTATGGCCCGTCGGCCGCGGCCTTCGTCTCCCGCCCGGCCTACTTCTCGGCCGACGAGCAGGAAGCCTACGCTTGGGTGCAGGGGCAGGAAGGCGATTTCCGGGTCTGGGAGCTGCCGCAGGATCACCGCGACGAGTACCTGTTCACCTACTCGCTGGCGCACCTGCCTCGCCCCCGCTTCGGCGGCTATTTCGACAACGGTGCGCCGCTGCACATGTGGGGCCTGGCCATGGAAGCCACGTACCCGCCGGGCGAGGTGCACGCGCTCACTGTGCCGGCCCTGCGTCTCTACGGCACGCGCTATGTGCTCCTGCGCCAGGACCGCCGCAACTACGCCGCGGCCGCCGAGGCGCTGCAGGCGGCGGGCTACCGCATGGCGTTCGGGAACGAGGCGACGACGGTGCTGGAAGACCCCCAGGCGCTGCCCCTGGCCCGCTGGTGGGGCGCGGCGGTGCTCTTCTGGGGCGACGACGACCTGGCTGTGTTGGGGCCCTGCTTGGAGCATGGGGTGTTGCCGGTGCACGAGGAGGCGTCGTCGCTAGACGACTGGTCGTCAGCAGAGCTGGATCGCTTTGCCCTGGTGGAGGTGGGCCAGGCGTCGGTGGCCTGTGCGCAGGCCCGCGGTTCGTCGGGCGCGGCGGCCGACCTCCGCTGGGAGCGGCCCGGGCCGCAGGAGATCCGCGTGACGGCCCGCACGGCGGCCGATGGCTGGCTGGAGGTGGCCGAGGCCTGGTACCCCCACTGGCAGGCGACGGTGGATGGTGAGCCGGTCCGCTTGCTGCGGACCAACGTGGCCTTTCAGGGCGTGTGGCTGCCGGCCGGCGAGCACCAGGTGGTCTTCACCTACCGCTGGCCAGCCATTCTGTGGGCGAGCTGGGCCCTTTCGGGGCTGGCGGCGCTGGCGGTTGGAGGCCTGTGGGTCTGGGGACGCCTGAGCAAGAAGGAGGGTCTGTGAGAGGGTGGGCAGCTCGTGGGGCGCGCTGGCGCCCTTGGCTGGACCTGGCGTTGATCGCCGCGGCGGTGCTGGTCTTCACTCGTGGCTGGTGGCGGCCGGGTCTGCCCCTGGGCGACTTCCAGGGCGCGGTGGGTTGGGACTGGTACCTGCTCAAGTCGCTGCGGGAGCTGGGGCGCATCCCCGATTGGAGCACCTACTGGTTCAA
>JAAYZY010000211.1 GCA_012514615.1 Chloroflexota bacterium
ATGATCTCGGCGACCACTGGCTGGGAGTATACCATGTACGAACTGATGAAGCTGGGGCAGCGCCGCTTGAACATGATGCGCGCTTTCAACGCCCGCGAGGGGATGGACGCCAGCGCTGACATCCCGCCGGAGCGCTTGTTCGAGCCGCTGCAGGGCGGTCCCAGTGACGGCTGGAAGCTGGATCGAAACGAACTGGCCGCGGCCATGCGTACATACTACGAGATGAACAACTGGGATGCCGAGCGGGGCATCCCCACCCGCGCCGTGCTGGAGGAGCTGGGCATCGGCTGGGTGGCCGAGGCCATGGGCATCGGCTGAAGCAGGCCAAGGGCAAGGGGCTTCCCACGGCCCTCCCGCACGTCGCGAGAGGGCCATGGCTTCGTTAGGGGGCGACCTCTCCCGCGCCGGCAGCCGGCTGCTGGATGAACACTTCGGCCGAGCGGCCAAGACGGGCCTGGTAGACTCGGGCAAGACCCTCGGCGAAGGCGTGGGCCTGTTCGGCCTGCACCAGGCTGACGGTGCAACCGCCGAAGCCGGCGCCGGTGAGGCGGGAGCCGAAGCAGCCTGGCAGGCCCTGGGCGATCTCCACCATGACGTCCAGCTCGGGCCCGCTCACGTCGTAGAGGTCCCGCAGGCTGGCGTGGGAGGCGTTCATCAGCCGTCCGGCCCATTGCAGGTCCCCGGTCTCCAGCGCGCGTACCATCTCCAGGACGCGCCCGTTCTCGTGCACCACATGGGTGCAGCGTCGGCGCACCGTCGCCGGCAGCGTCTTTCCCCAGCGGGCCAGGGCCTGGGGCGAGACATCCCGCAGGGCAGCGATACCTGGCAGCCAGCGGCGCAGCAGGCGCACCCCTTCTTGGCACTGAGCGCGGCGCTCGTTGTAGGCCGAGGCGGCCAGGGTGCGCCGGACGCCGGTGTCGGCGATGACCACGCGCACCGCCGCGGGCAGGGGCACAGAGACGTGGTCCAGGGTGCGGCAGTCCAGACAGAGGGCGTGGCCGGCCTGGGCCGCGGCGGAGATGTACTGATCCATGATGCCGCACTGCACCCCCACGAATTCCCGCTCGGCCTGCTGGCAGAGGAGCGCACGCTGCTGTGGCGGCAAGGCCAGGCCAGCCGCTCCCTCCAAGGCGACGGCAGAGGTGGTCTCCAGAGCGGCGGAAGAGGCCAAGCCAGCGCCGACCGGCACGTCGCCGCCCAGGGCCAGTTGCGCTCCAACCAGGGCCAGGCCGGCGCGGCTGTAGGCCCAGGCGACGCCGGCGGGGTAGTTGGCCCAGGGCGTCTCGGGGCAGGGGTGCAGGGCATGAAGCGGCAGGTGAACCGTCTGGCCGTACTGCAGGGAGTGCAACGCCAGCGTTCCATCGGGGTGGGGGCGGGCCGCCGCCCAGACGTACCGCTGGATGGCCACGGGCAGCACCCAGCCGTCGTTGTAGTCGGTGTGTTCGCCGATGAGGTTGACCCGGCCCGGGGCGCGGAAGAGCCGCGGCGGCTGGCCAGGGCCAAAGACCCGATGGAACGCCTCCAGCAGGCGCTGCTGGAGAACCGCCTCGTCGCCCATGGCCGGGCTACAGCAGGCTCTGAACGAAGCCGCCGTCCACGGCGATGGTGGCGCCAGTGATGAACGACGCTCGCTCCGAGGCCAGGAAGGCGATGCAAGCGGCCAGCTCTTCCGGTTGCCCGATGCGCCCCATGGGGATGGCCTGAGCGAACGAGGTCATGGCCTCGTCGAAGGAGATGCCCTGCTGGGTTGCCTTGCGTTCCACCAGTTGGTGAACGCGGTCGGTGAGGGTGTGGCCGGGGCAGACGTTGTTCACGGTGACGCCCAGGGGGGCCAGCTCCGTGGCCAGAGTCTTGGCGGCGCCGACCACGGCGGCGCGGTAGGCGTTGGAAAGCAGCAGGTCGGGCAGGGGCTGCTTGACGCTGACTGAGGTGATGTTGATGATGCGGCCCCAACGCCGCTCCCGCATCCCCGGTAGCA
>JAAYZY010000212.1 GCA_012514615.1 Chloroflexota bacterium
CGACCAGCTGGAGATGTAGGTATCGTCGGCCCCGCCGTAGCCGGCCACGCCCTGGCGGAAGCTGGCTTCCACGATGGTGGGCGCGTTGCTGGTGGCGATGCGCTCCACGTCGATCATATGGAAGTAGTCGTCGCCATCGTCGCGGCTCCACAGGCGGAAGTCGCTGCCCACGTGGGCGCCGCCGCCGGTCTGGCTGTTGGCGAAGCGGGCGTCGTTGAGCACCCAACTCTTGGTCTTCCACTGGCCGCTGTTCTGCTTGGCCACCACGCCGGCGCTCTTGTAGGCGTTGTCCACGGCGTCGTACTGGAGCTCCCAGCGGTCGGTGCCCGAGTCGTAGTAGGTGACGGAGACTTCCACCGTATTCTGGCCGCCGTAGAGGTAGCGGTCGTCTACGTTGAAGTACATGTAAGGGTTGCCGGACCCCTGGTCGGTGCGTCGGGTGTAGTAGCCTTCTGGCGCGCTGCTCACCTCCCATGCCGGCACGGTGCGGCCGCCGGGGACAGCGTCCACCTGGTAGAGCCAGAACTCGTAGTTGCCGCGGTCGGGGTACCAGGTGTATTGGGGGCTCGTCTCCCGCAGGGCCACCCACACGCTGGGGGTGTCGTCGATGCTGCGGCCCAAGTAGCGGTTGGCGAACTCCAGGTAGGGGTAGCGGGCCGGCTCTTGGGTGAGGTACTTGTCCATGACGATGTAGTCGCTGTGGCGGTCCAGCGCGGTGAGCACACCCCAGAGGGTGCCTTGCAGCCCGGGCAGCATGTAGCCGTAGGTCTCCCAGCCCACCGGCACCTTGTGGCCGTGGGTGAACATGGGGTCGTGCTGCAGGGCGGCGTAGAGCGACGACAGGGGGTCGCGGTTCGTCAGGGCGTCGCCGTCGAAGCGCAGGCCGTTGTGTTTGAAGCCGATGCCCAGCGCGGCGGCGTGGTCGGTGAACGCCTTGCGCTCGTGGTTGTCCAGGAAGAAGGGGGCCATCTGCAGCATGAGCGGGGTGGTGGGGAACGCCTCGCGGTAGACGTCGACGATGCTGTTCACTGTCTGCACCCAGAGGTCGCCGGTGAGCCCGGCGGCCTGTAGGCAGGGGTCGAAGTCGTTCTCGCAGGGGGTGCTCTCCCCGTAGATGCCGGTGCCGATCTCCACCCAGGCGATGCGCGGGTCGCCGTCGTAGCGGGCTCCGATGGCGCGGATCCAGTTGGCGTGTTTGGTGAGGTAGGTCTGGTTCCAGTAGCGGGGGATCACCCAGTTGCCGTTGCAGACCACCTTGGCATTGGGGTCCAGGTTGTACACCCACTGGGGAACGGCGTTTCCGCCGCAGCAGGTGCCGTTGTAGGTGGCGAAGCCCAGGCCCGCTGGCTTGCCCAGCGAGGCTTGGGCCGCGAGCCAGCGCTCCAGGCGGTCCCAAACGATCTGCCCCTCGTTGGGCTCCAGGTAATCCCACATGAAGATGACGTTGCCCCCAACGATGGGGTAGGTGTTGGGGTCGATGTTGGTGGAGTCCCACAGTTGGTAGACGCCCGGAAACGGCGCCGAGGTCTTGGTCTCTGCCACGATGCCGACGGCGTCTGCCGCTTCGGTCTGCGGTGCGGGCTCTTGGGCCAGCCCAGCCGTCGCCAGGGCCCACAGGGCTGCCACCGCAGCCACCAGTCCAACCGCCCACTGAACACCTCGCCGCCTCTTCGCATCCATGGATCCGTCGCTCCTGTCGATCATCTGTAGTTGGGTCTGCCTGCGCGAGCCAGCCGAGGGGCGCCAAGACCGACAGAGGGTCCCAGAGAGGGCGCGCAGAGGCAGCCGTCGCAATAGGCGCTGGCCGTCAAGCGCTGTCTTGTATGACGTGGGTTGGGACAATCGGTCGCGGGCCAGCACGCCAAGTTCACTCTCATCATACCAGGGGCTGGGAAGGGGGTCAATAGTACTATCGGGTCACGCCCGGCCCCCAACCGCCTCCGGCTTGTTGACACTGCCCATGCCGTGTGCTAGAATCAAGCCATGTCAACGCAGACACCCATGGCAAGGGGCCAGAGCTCTCCGCGCGCCAGCGCGCGAGACTCCGCGTTCTTTCCTCTCAGATCTCCCCCATTCGCCTGGGGGAAGGGCCGCCACAGCGCGGCGGCCCTTTCTGCCTGGAAGCTCTCCGTACACGAGGGAACTCCCGATTCTGCCGAGCCTGCTGCGGCGGCCGGTGGGTCTCGCTTTCCCTGGGCCAACCCGATTCTGTACAACAAGCAGCACACAGATACCGATCTAGCCTCGATGGCCAGGGTTCGCTAGGTGCGGGCCTGGCGCTCGATGAACAGCAAGGGAGGAATGGCATCATGTCGGTCAAGGTAGGCATCAACGGCTTCGGGCGGGTAGGGCGGCAGGTGTTGAAGATCCTGCGCCAGGAGTACCGCGACGACTTCCAGGTGGTGGCGATCAACGCCCGCCACGATGCGGAGACCAAGGCGCACCTGCTGCGCTACGACTCCATCTACGGCCGCTACCCAGAGTCGGTGCAGGTCTCCAACGGGAACATCCTGGTGGGCGGCGATGCCATCGCCTCGTTCTCCCAACGGGACCCCTCCGGCCTGCCCTGGCGGCAGATCGGGGTGGAGCTGGTGATCGAGTCGACCGGCGTGATCCTCACCGGCGGGCAGGCTTCGGAGCACATCGACGCCGGGGCCAAGCGGGTGATCATCACTGCGCCGGCCAAGGACGAGGACGCCACCATCGTTATGGGGGTCAACGACGCGGACTACGACCCGCAGCGGCACCGTGTTGTTTCCAACGCCTCGTGCACCACCAACTGCTTGGCGCCGGTGGCCAAGGTGCTCCACGACCGCTTCGGCATCCTCAAGGGTTTGATGACCACTGTGCACTCCTACACCAACGACCAGTCGATCCTGGACCGCTCGCATCGTGACCTGCGGCGGGCCCGCGCCGCGGCCACCAACATCATCCCTACCTCCACCGGCGCGGCGGCCGCAGTGGCCAAGGTGATCCCCGACCTGGCCGGCAAGTTCGATGGCTACGCCCTACGGGTGCCCACGCCGGCCGTCTCCATCGTGGACTTCGCCGTGGTGGTGGCGCGGGATGTCACCAACGATGAGGTGCGCCAAGCGTTTCGCGAGGCCGCTGAAGGACCCATGCGCGGCATCCTGGGCTACGAGGAAGAGCCGCTGGTCTCGTCGGATTTCCGAGGCGACCCACGCTCCAGCATCGTAGACGCGCAACTGGTGCAGGTGCGGGGCGGCAACCTGGTGAAGGTCGTCGCCTGGTACGACAACGAGTGGGGCTACTGCGCCCGGGTGGCCGACCTGGCCAAGCTCATGAAGGATCAGGGGATCTAGCATCGGGGGCGCGGCCCAGACGTGCCCTCGCCCGGTTTGCCGGATCTGCGCCCCTGAGGTATCATCTCTGACAGCGCAGCACGGGGAGGGTACATGGCTGTTGGTCGCGCCCCAGCCAAGGTAATCCTGTTCGGCGAGCACGCCGTGGTCTACGGCCAGCCGGCCATCGCCGTGCCGGTGACTGAGCTCTACACCGAAGTGGCCGTAGAGCCAGGCGTGCCGCGGCAGGGGGTGCTGATCCACGCTCACGACCTGGGGCGCCACTTCTACCTGAGCGAGGCGCCGGACGATGACCCGATCCGCCTGACCATCGTCAATGCCTTCGGCCGCCTGGACGTGGGGGCCACCCCTGACCTAAGCATCTCCATCCGCTCCACCATCCCCATCGCCCGTGGCTTGGGCAGCGGCGCCGCGCTGGCCACGGCTTTGGTACGCGCTCTGGCTCAACAGTTCGGCGTCTTCCTCTCCTCCCGCGAGATCTCCGACCTGGCCTATGCCACCGAGACCCTGCACCACGGCACGCCCAGCGGAATCGACAACACCGTCATCGCTTTTGGGAAGCCGGTCTACTTCGTAAGGGGTCAGGAACTGGAGGTCTTCTGGGTGCGGCAGCCGTTCACGCTAGTGGTGGCCGACACCGGCGTAGTCAGCGAGACGCGCCAGGTGGTGGCCGATGTGCGGCGGGCGTGGGAAGCCGATGGGCCGCGCTACGACGCCTGGTTTGACGAGATCGGCCAGATCGCCCGAGACGCGCGCCGGGCCATCGAGCAGGGGCAGGTGGACGGCCTGGGGCCGCTCATGGACCGCAACCATGCCCTGCTTCAGGCGGTGGGCGTCTCTTGCCCCTCACTGGACCGGCTGGTGCAGGCGGCGCGAGACGGCGGCGCGCTGGGCGCCAAACTGTGTGGGGCCGGGCGGGGCGGCAACATGGTGGCTCTGGTGGAAGGCCGCGGCGTTGACCACGTGAGCATGATGCTGCGCTTGGCCGGGGCCTGCCATGTGGTGGTGACCACTGTGCGCTAGATAACCGAGGGGGTAGGGATGGATCTGCGAGACCTGTGGCAACGCCTGGCCGCTCAGGGTCAGACCTTGGCGGTGGACGAGCCGCTGTCGCCGGTGTACGGGGTGGCCGAGCGGCTCTTGGCCCACGCCGAACGGCCCACCCGATTCGCCCAGGTGGCAGGCAGCCCCTTTGCGGTGGTGGGGGGCCTGTGCTCTCGTCGGGAGTGGATGGCCCTGGGCTTGGGCGTGGCGCCTGCGGACCTCACGTCGACCCTGGAGCAGGCCCTGGCCCGCCCGACCCCTCCCCCCCGTTGGGAGAGCGGCCCCTGCCAAGAGGTGGTGCAGGAGCCCGCTGACCTGGAAACGTTGCCGATCCTCACCCACTTCCCGGGCGACCCCGGTCCCTACATCACGGCTGGCGTGCTTGCCTTCCACGATCCGCAGCTGGGCAGCCAGAACCTCAGCTTCCACCGTCTGCTGCGCCTGGACGGCCGTCGGTTGGCGGCCCGTTTGGTGGAAGGGCGCGGCGCGCACACGGCCTGGGCGCGCGCCGAAGGCGACCTGCCAGTGGCGGTGTGCCTGGGCGCGCCCATGCAGGTGCTCATGGCCGGGGCCATGTCGCCGCCGCCAGGGCTGGACGAGCTGACCTTGGCCCAGGCGCTGGACGATACGCCTCTGGTGCCCACGTTGGCTGGCGGTCTGTGGGTGCCGGCCGCCTGCGAGATCGTCCTGGAAGGGCGCCTGACTCACCACCTGGCCAACGAGGGGCCGTTTGTGGACCTGACCGGCACTCGCGATCCGGTGCGGCGCCAGCCGGTCATCGAGGTGGAGCGAATCACGCACCGCCGCGAGGCCATCTACCAGGCGCTGCTTCCCGGCGGCCTGGAGCATCGCCTGCTCATGGGCCTGCCGCGGGAGCCGACCATCTTCTCGGAGGTGAACAAGGTGGCCCGCTGCAGCGCCGTGCGCATCACTCTGGGCGGCTGTTCCTGGCTGCATGCAGTGGTGCAGATCCGCAAGGAGCACCCCGACGACGGCCGCCGGGCTGCCGAGGCGGCCTTCCGCGGGCACAGCTCGCTGAAGCATGTGGTGGTGGTGGATGACGACGTGGACCCAGACAACCCCTACGATGTGGAGTGGGCCATCGCCACTCGCTTCCAGGCCGGCCGCGACTTGCTGCTGTGGCCGGATCAGCCTTCCAGCTCGCTGGACCCCTCAGCGCGCCATGTGCCGGGGCAGAAGAGCCGTACGGACAAGATGGCCTTGGACGCCACGGTGGCCTGGGATACTTCCGCCGGCCCCAGCGACCCCGAAGCCTTTCGGCGGGTGATGACGACGCGCATGGAGTAGCGCAATGCGAGAACGTGCGAGTCGGTGGCTTGTGGCGGCGGCCCTGTTGGTGGCTGGCGTGCTCATCTGGAACCGAGTGCGCATCGTCTTGTGGGTGCGCTTGACGCCCTGGCAGCTGCTGCTTCTCTTCTTGGTGGTGGCAGGGGTGGTCTTTGTGATCTTGGACCTTGTGTGGGGCCTGGTGCGGGGCCGCCGCTAGGCCTGCGTGACGAGAGGAGGCGGAGCCATGGGTGCAGGGGACGCAGCGGCCGGCAACCCAAAGCCAACGAGCGGCCGGCTGCAAGCCCTGGGTGAACTGGCCAAAGTGGTGGCCTGCACCGACGACAGGCAAGCGCTGTCAGAGGCGGCGTTGGCCTGTTCTCTGCAGATGCTTCAGTTTGAGGTGGGCAGTCTGTACGAGATCGACCAGCAGGCTGGCCTGGCGCGCTTGCTGGCTCACTGTGGGCTTTCCCCCAGCTTCGTGTCCATGGGTACCCGTCACATCCACGAACGGGTGCAAGCCGTCGCCCAGTCGCGTCAGCCGGCCCTGTGGGACGACTACTACCGCCAAGCCCAGATCACTGACCCCGACCTGCTGGCTGAGGGGCTCGGTTCGGTGGCCATGGTGCCGTTGGTGAGCCCAGAAGGCACCGTGGGGCTGATGAATCTGGCTACCCGGTCGCGGCGCTGTTTCAGCGAGGAGGAGCGGGCCCTGCTGGCCACCGTTGGAGAGGTGGTGGGCAGCGGTCTGGCTCGCCTCCGCGTGCTGGAACAGTTGCATCTGCTGCGCCGCGCCGTGGAGGAATCGGCCGACGGCATGGCTGTGTGCGATACCCGTGGGCTGGTGGTCTACGCCAACTCAGCCCTGGCTCGCATCTTCGAGCTTCCCTCCCCAGATTCGCTGGTGGGTCGGCTGGTGGCCGACTTCCTGCCCGACGACAACGGCGTAGCCTTGCGGGCAGAGGCCATCGCCAATCTCCAGCAGCAGGGTCGCTGGCGCGGGGAGGTCCAGGTGGTGCGGGGCGATGGCAGCCGCTGTGCCGTGGCTGCCTCGGTGGCGGGGCACGTGGACGACGCAGGCAGGCTGGTCTCCATTTCGCTGGTACTGCGGGATCTGACTGAGCAGCGCTGGCAGCAAGAGGTCTGGCGCTCGTTGGAGGGGGCAGGCCCGCTGCTGCTGCGCCTGCGTGAGCCCCAGGCCATCTACCAGGCTGCGGCCAGCCAGTTGGAGCGCTTGGGGTTGGAGGTGCTCCTCCTTGCCCGGCTCCCGCAGACGGGGCAACTGACCGTGGCCGCTCACAGCCTTCATCCCGAGCGTCTGCTTCATGGCCCTCTCTCCGTCGGGGCCCCGACCGAGGGGCCGCTGCCCGATTGGCTCCTGAGGGAGGGACA
>JAAYZY010000213.1 GCA_012514615.1 Chloroflexota bacterium
AAGGCCCGCATCTGCATGGAGCAGGGGGCCACCGGCCTGATCTTCGGGCGCAACATGTGGCAGCGGCCCATGGAAGATGCCTTGGCCATCACCAAGCGGGTCAAGGCGCTGATGCGCTCGGTGTAGACCCGGCTGCTTGGCCAACTGCATCGCTCTCTGCGCGGCCCCCACCGTCGTGGGGGCCGCGTCGCTCGGCCCCACAGCGGGCGCGCTGGGCTGGCTTACCAGCAGGGGCTGGCGCGCCATTTGCCCCGCAGGCGCACCTGTGCTATACTGCCGACATCTGCAGACAACCGAGATGCCCAACGGCCTTGACGGAGAGAAGTACCCTGGCGTCGCCTGACAGGGAGGTCGAGCGCAGATTGAGAGCTTGACCCAGGGAGAACCAGGGGAAGTTCGCTCCCGAGCTGGATGGGGGAACAGGCCTTCAGCCTCAGTAGTCCATCCCGGGCCCGCCGCCCGTTATCCAGGCAGCCGATCGCCGGCCCCTTGCCGGCCGTCGGAGCGAGAGGGCTGGCCTGCCAGCCAAACAGGGTGGTACCGCGGAGTGCGACGGTGGCGTCTTCGTCCCTGAGACGTGCCGTCGTTTTTGTTTGCCTGCTTCCTGCGGAGGCCCGACCGCAGATGATCCTGTGCATGGGGAGGAAGACATGTCGCATCTGGAGGAGTTGGATCGTTTGAAGGAGGCGGCTCTGGCCGGCCTGGAGTCGCTGTCGTCGGTGGAGGCGCTGGAGGAGTGGCGCGTGGCTTTCTTCGGCAAGAAGGGCGAGATGACCACGGCGCTGAAGCGCATCGGCAGCCTGCCGCCAGACGATCGGCCAGCCTACGGCCAAGCCTCCAACGAGGTGAAGCTGGCGCTGCAGGCCGCCTACGAGGCCAAGCTGGCAGCCGTGCAAGCTGCAGAGCTGGAAAGCCGCCTGCGGGCCCGGGCGGTGGACGTGACGCTGCCGGGCCGGCCGCCGGCCCTGGGCCGCCTGCACCCCAGCACGCAGACCTTGCGTTCCATCTACCGCATCTTCGCCCAGATGGGCTTCCGGGTCTACCTGGGCCGCGATGTGGAGCTGGACCTCTACAACTTCGAGCTGCTGAACATGCCGCCGCACCACCCGGCCCGAGACATGTGGGACACCTTCTATACCACCCGGGAGGGTGTGCTACTGCGCACCCACACGTCGCCGGGGCAGATCCACGCCATGCGGGAGTACGCCCCGGAGCCGCTGCGGGTGATCCTGCCGGGCAAGTGCTACCGCTACGAGCAGGTCACGGCCCGCTCGGAATCGATGTTCCACCAGGTGGAAGGGCTGGCCGTGGGTCCCAACATCACCATGGCCGACCTGAAGGGCACCATGATCAACTTCGCCCGCCAGATGTTCGGGCCGCAGCGCCAGGTGCGCTTCCGCTGCAGCCACTTCCCCTTCACCGAGCCCAGCGTGGCGGTGGACATGGACTGCATCCTCTGCGGCGGCAAGGGCTGCCGTCTGTGCAAAGGCAGCGGCTGGCTGGAGATCTCCGGCGCGGGGATGGTGCATCCCACGGTGTTGAAGAACGGCGGCTACGACCCGGCGGTGGTTTCGGGCTTCGCCTTTGGCATGGGGCCCGAGCGCATCGCCATGCTGCGCCACGGCATCGAAGACATCCGCTACTTCTTCGGCAACGACCTGCGCTTCTTGCGGCAGTTCTAGACCTACACCTTACGCACGACCGAGCGGGAGAACGACCATGAGAGTACCACTGAGCTGGCTCAGAGAATATGTCGATGTGACCCTGGATGTGGATGAACTGGCCGAGCGCTTGACCCTGGCCGGCCTGGAGGTGGGGGCGGTGGAGCGCGTGGGCGCAGACTGGGCCCGAGATAAGATCTTCGTGGCCCAGGTGGTGGGCGTGCGCCCACACCCCAACGCCGACCGCTTGACCCTGGTCACTGTGGACTATGGGCAGGGGCGGCAGCAGGAGATGGTGACCGGCGCTCCCAACGTGCGGGTGGGCGACCAGGGGCAGAAGGTGGTCTTCGCTGCCGAGGGGGCGCGCCTCATCGATGGGCATGCCGACGATGGCCGCATCCTCACCCTCAAGCCGACGCGCATCCGCGGCGTCCTTTCGGCTGGCATGGTCTGCTCGGAGAAGGAGCTAGGCCTGGGGACGAGCCACGAGGGGATCCTGATCTTGCCGGACGACGCGCCGGTGGGTACCCCCCTGGCCGACTACCTGGGCGACACCGTGCTGGATATCGACCTCACGCCCAACTTGGCCCGCTGCCTCTCCATCGTCGGGGTGGCTCGAGAGGTGGCCGCGCTGATCGGGCAGACGGTGCGCTTGCCCTCCACCGACTGGTTGGCCGAAGGCGCGCCTATCGCCGGCCGGGTGGAGGTGGTCATCGAAGACCCGCAGCTCTGCAACCGCTACGTGGCGGCGCTGATCCAGGGCGTGTCGTTTGGGCCTTCTCCCTATGTCATGCAGCGGCGGCTGCTGTTGGCCGGCATGCGCCCCATCAACGCCGTCGTCGATGTGACCAACTACGTGATGCTGGAGTGGGGCCAACCGCTGCATGCTTTCGACTACCGCCGCTTGCGCAACCGCCAGGGGCAGACCATCGACGAGGCCGGCCCTGATGGCGAGCCGCCGGCCATCACCGTGCGGCGGGCCCGCTCGAGCGAGACCATGGTGACCCTGGACGGCGTCCATCGGGCGCTCACCCCCGATATGCTGGTCATCGCCGACGGCGTGGGGCCTGTGGCCATCGCCGGCGTGATGGGCGGCTTGGAGACGGAGGTCACCGACCAGACCACCGACATCCTGCTGGAGTCGGCCAACTTCGACTTCATCAACAACCGCCGCACGGCCCAGGCCCTGCGCTTGCCCAGCGAGGCCTCCTACCGCTTCGGCCGGGGCATTCCGGCCAGCCTGGGGTGGCCGGCAGCGCATCGCGCTGCGGAGCTTATGCGCCGCCTGGCCGGTGGGGTGATCGCCGACGGGGTGGTGGATGCCTACCCCGTGCCCCAGCGCAAGGTGGCCGTGGAGATCACCCAGGCCGAGGTGCAGCGAATCTTGGGGGTGCCGTTGAGCGTGGC
>JAAYZY010000214.1 GCA_012514615.1 Chloroflexota bacterium
CCGGCCTTCGTCCACGCCGGGCCGTTTGCCAACATCGCCCAAGGCAACTCATCCATCATCGCCGACCGTGTCGCCCTCAAGCTGGTCCACGACGGCTATGTGGTCACCGAGTCGGGTTTCGGCGCCGACTGCGGTATGGAGAAGTTCTTCGACATCAAGTGCCGCCTGTCTGGCTTGGTGCCCAACTGCGTGGTGATCGTCTGCACCGTGCGGGCCCTGAAGATGCACGGCGGCGGTCCCAAGGTCGTCCCCGGTCGTCCGCTGGACGCCGCCTACAAGGAAGAGAACCTCGGCCTTCTGAAGAAGGGCCTGCCCAACCTCACGCAGCACATCGAGAACGCCCGCAAGTTCGGCATCCCGGTGGTGGTGGCAGTGAACCGCTTCATCACCGACACGGAGAAGGAAGTGGAGCTCATCCGTGAAGCCGCGGTGGCTGCGGGGGCCGAAGACGCCGTGATCAGCGAGGTCTGGGGGCGAGGCGGCGCCGGCGGCGCGGCCCTGGCCGAGGCGGTGGTCAAGGCCTGCGAGAAACCGTCGGACTTCCGCCTGCTCTACCCCGACGACTACTCCATCAAACAGAAGATCGAGACGGTGGCCAAGGAGGTCTACCGCGCCGACGGCGTGGACTACAGCGCCGCCGCCGAGGCCAAGATCAAGCGCTACACCGAAGCCGGTTTCGACATGCTGCCCATGTGCATGGCCAAGACGCACCTTTCGTTCACCCACGACCCCACCCTGAAGGGCGCGCCGCGGGGCTGGCGGCTGCCGATCCGCGACATCCGCGCCTCTGTGGGCGCCGGGTTCCTCTACCCGCTGTGTGGCGACATGCGCACCATGCCCGGTTTGCCCTCTCGGCCCGCGTTCGTTGATGTGGACGTGGACCTGGAGACAGGCAAGATCGTGGGCCTGTTCTAGACCCTAACGCCCGGTGGGGCGGCGGCGCAGCGCCGCTGCCCCACAGCGGGCCAACAGACTCCGAAGTTCACCGTAGCCGTCTTCGTACCCCAAACCTGCCCGGGGTGCTGCGCCGAAGACGACTGCAGCCATCCCCACCCATCGTAGCATCCTACGCACCGCTGCCACAACCACCTCTCATCGCAGTCACCATCCTCCTCACAGTGTCTTGAGTTCCGGTTCTTACCAACGATTTTCTCAACCTTTACAGGAGGTGAAGCGGCATGGAGCAAATCGTACTGGAACTGCCCGCGATGTACGCCGACCACCACGTGCTGGCGGTCCGCAGGGCGCTACAGAGCGTGAAGGGCGTGGACGAAGTCGTCGCCAGCGCCATGGAGCAGCGCGTGTGGATCCGCTTCGACCCGGCCCAGGCCACTGCCCCAGCGCTGACCGAAGCCCTGGAAGCCGCGGGCTACCCGGTTGGGCAGCCGCCCGAGCTCATCCTCATCGAGCCGGCCATCAACGATGGCTCGGCCTGGTACCAGATGGAGCCGCGCTACACGGAGACCAACGTCGCTGACCTGAAGATGTCGGGCGACTTCCGCAAGTACTAGCGACTTCATCCCGCCAGGGCAACACGCTCGCGACGCCGCGACGGAGGAGTGTAGAATGGCATCGAATGGCAAGGTGAAATCGATCGATCCGGCAGCGATTGAGATGCTGGAGATCGCTGAGGCGAGGGGGATCGAGACAGCGTTCAGCCGCGCCGACGACAGCAAGGCCTGCCCGGTGGGGGCCACGGGTGCCTGCTGCAAGATGTGCGCTATGGGCCCATGTCGCTTGGTGGGCAAGACCAAGGTGGGCCTGTGCGGGGCCACCCTGGCCACTGTGGCCGCCCGCAACTTCGCCCGCATGGTGGCGGCAGGCGCTTCCGCCCACTCGGACCATGGCCGCGACTTGGCGTTCACCCTCATCGCCGTGGCCAAGGGTGAAGGCCAAGGCTATCGCCTGCGGGATGTGACCAAGCTCCATGCCGTGGCTGACTACATGGGCATCGCCACGCAGGGGCGCACCACGGAGGAGGTCGCCTTGGACGTGGGCACCAAGGCCCTGGAGCAGTTTGGCCAGCAGAGTGGCGCAGTGATCTACACCCAGCGGGCCACCCCCACGCGACAGAAGCTCTGGCGCGAAGGGCGGCTGCTGCCCCGAGGCATCGACCGCGAAGTGGTAGAGATCATGCACCGCACCCACATGGGCGTGGACATGGACGCGGAGAACATTCTGGACCACTGCCTGCGAGCCTCCCTTGGCGACGGCTGGGGCGGGTCCATGCTGGCCACCGACATCTCGGACATCCTCTTCGGCACGCCTGCCCCGCTGCGGTCCCAGGCGAACCTGGGGGTGCTGAAGGACGACGAGGTCAACCTCATCGTCCATGGGCACGAGCCGACCCTCTCAGAGATGATCGTCGCGGCAGCCCAAGACCCGGAGATGATCGAGTATGCCCGCAGCAAGGGCGCCAAAGGGATCAACCTGGCAGGGATCTGCTGCACATCCAACGAAGTGCTCATGCGCCACGGCATCCCTCCGGCGGGCAACTTCCTGCATCAGGAGCTGGCCATCGTCACCGGCGCGGTGGAAGCGATGATCGTCGACGTGCAGTGCATCATGCAAGCCCTGGCGCCGCTAGCCAAGCAGTACCACACCGAGCTCATCACCACCTCCCCCAAGGCCAAGATCACCGGCGCCACCCACCTGGAGTTCGACGAGCACCGGGCCTTGGACTGCGCCAAGGAGATCGTGCGTCGGGCTGTGGACAACTACCCCAAGCGGGGCGAGGTGCACATCCCCAGCTTCAAGGAGAACCTGGTGGCCGGCTTCTCCCACGAGTACATCGCCTACATGCAGGGCGGCTACTACCGCGGTTCGTTCCGTCCCCTCAACGACGCCATCGTCCAGGGGCGCATCCGCGGCGCCGCGGCCATCGTCGGCTGCAATAACGCCCGCGTCACCCACGACGACCCCACCATCACCATCGCCCGGGAGCTCATCGCCCAGGACGTGTTGGTGGTAGTGACTGGCTGCGCCGCCCACGCCGCCGGCAAGCACGGGCTGTTGGCCCCGGAGACCATGGCCCATGCTGGCCCCGGTCTGCGGGAGGTGTGCGAAGCCATCGGCGTGCCGCCGATCCTGCACCTGGGCTCCTGCGTCGACAACAGCCGCATCCTCACCGTCCTCACCCAGATGGCCACCGAAGGCGGCTTGGGTGAAGACATCGATGACCTGCCCGCGGTGGGCATCTGCCCCGAATGGATGTCGGAGAAGGCCATCTCCATCGGCACCTACTGCGCCGCCTCTGGGGCCTACGTCCTCTTCGGCGTCCACTCGCCGGTGGAGGCCAGCGAAGAGGTCACCCGCCTGATCGGCGAGGGCTGGGAGGCCAAGGTCGGCGGACAGATGGAGTTCGAGCCCGACACCCAGAAGATCATCCAGAAGACCCTCGCGCACATCGACGCCAAGCGCGCCGCGCTGGGTCTGGCGGAGTACGATCCGAAGCGCTTCGGCCGCAGCGGCGACCAACCTCTGCAGGACTACTTCGCCGTGCCGGCGGAGCAGCGCAGCCTGTACAGCCGCAAAGCGCAGGTCGCCAGCGGCGATTGACGCCCCTGGCCATCGTCAAGACCTTTGGCCTTGGCAGACGAGCGACTGAAGGAGAGGTTCCATGTCACGATACATCGCCACTCGAGCCCTGCGCGGGGCGAACCTGATCGTCCGCGAAGCAGATCAGATGCTGGAGCAGGCTATCGCCGAGCTGGGTCCAGACACGCCGGTGGCCTTCACCAACACCGCCTACTACCTCCCCACCGTTCTGGGCTTCACCGGCCGGGAGGTCTCCACCTTGGGGCAGTTGCGCCCCGTGGTACAGCACGCCAAAGGCATGCTGCACCCCCTGCCCACGACGGCCCACTGGCTGCCCTACCTGGGCGAGACGCTGGACGCTGGCGTGGCCACGCTGCTGGCCGAAGAGGCCATCGAAGCGGTCCGCTTCGCCCGCCAGCTGCAGCCGGAACCGATCCCTGGCCTGCAGCTCACCGGCACCAGCTTCACCAGCCCGGACTTCAACGGGGCAGGCAACGGGGGCGGCGCCAACGGCCCTATCGACGACATCCAACTGCGCGCCTGGGGCATCCAGTTGGTGGACGGCCGCATGCCCGGCTTCGCCGCCATCATCGGGGCGGCCAAGAGCAACGAGGTGGCTGTGGAGATCGTGCGGCAGCTGCAGCAGCGCAACATCCTCATCTTCCTCTCGGGCAACGTCAACGGCCGCAGCATCATCCACCAGTTGATGGAAGAAGGTGTGGAGATGGGCTACGACACCTACATCGTCCCCTTCGGCACCAACACCATCTCGGCCATCTACGCGCTGGGCTTCGCCACCCGCAGCGCCCTGACCTTCGGCGGGATGAAAGGCGGGCAGGCCCGGGATATCCTACTCTACAACAAGTACCGCGTCTTCGCCTTCGCCTTGGCCCTGGGCGAAGTGGACGACCTCAAGTACGCCACCGCCGCCGGCGCCATCAGCTACGGCTTCCCGGTCATCGCCGACACGGTGATCCCGGAGATTCGCCCCACCGGCGTCACCCAGTACGAGCACGTGATCTCCATGCCGTTCGACGACATCGAAGGAGCCAACGACCTGGAGCGGGCCCGCCGCCTGGTGCAGCGCTCCATTGAGGTGCGCGGCGTCAAGATCAAGGTGACCGACGTGCCCATCCCGGTGCCTTACGGGTCGGCCTTCGAGGGCGAGCGGGTGCGTCGGGCAGACATGCGAGTCGAGTTCGGCGGCAAGAACTCCCGCTGCTTCGAATACCTGCGCATGGCCGACATGGACGCTGTGGAAGACCACAAGATCCAGATTGTGGGCCCCACCTTCGACGAGGTGGAAGACGGCGGCTACATGGACCTGGGTATCCTGGTGGAGGTGGCCGGGCGCAAGATGCAGGAGGACTTCGAGCCGGTGCTGGAGCGGCAGATGCACTACTTCGTCAACGGAGCCTCCGGCATCCAACATATCGGGCAGCGCGACATCACCTGGATCCGCATCAGCAAGAGCGCCACGGAGAG
>JAAYZY010000215.1 GCA_012514615.1 Chloroflexota bacterium
CAGCGCATTCCCGCTGGCCCAGTTGGCACGGTCGACAACCTCCTGCACCAGGCTGGTTACACTCACGGTGTAGGCCGTGTGGTAGCCGAAGGTGGGCGGATCCCAACTCACCGAGGCATTCCCCACGTTGCGGTCTCCAGGCCCGTCGCTGGCAGTGTAGGCCGCACAGTTGTCGTAGGCCTCGGCCCGCACCGTGCCCGTTCCGTCGCCGTCGAAACCGTACACCGTCAGCACCGCCGAGCTGATCTCCGCCCCCTGGCCCACCGCCACGTTCCCGAAGCGCAGCCCGGCCTCGTAGCCGTTGTACAGGAAGTACAGACTGGTGCGGTCGACGTTGCGCGTTGCGCCGGTCTGGTCGGCGTCGTCCGCCGAGGCCGATATGGAGCGGCTCACCGGCGCGGCCGTGGGCGTGTGCGTTGGCGTCGCCGTTGGCCCCGTGGGCGCATAGGAGATGTCCAGCCGCGGGCGCAGCGCTGGGTCGGCGTACTCGAAACTGGCGAAGCGCATCAGCGCATCCACGCCGTCGGTGGCCTCGACCTTCAGGCCGTGGTTGGCCGCCCCGTCCACCCAGGCCTGCACCGCCGTGGTCACGTCCCAGGCGTACCACTGGCCGATGCCGTTCACCCCCAGCGCGTCGGTGGCGTCGCTGGCAATGTCCACCCCGGCCCCGTTTGCCCCGGCCGTCCCCCAGTTGTCCGCAGCGTCCCGTTTCTCCCAGGTGGCCCACGCCGCATTCCAGGTCGCGCTGATGCTGTAGACCGTGGCCGTGATCACCCCCGTGCCGGTGCGGTAAGTGGCATACATCTTGAGTTGCGCATCCTCGATGGTCGCCAGAGGCGGCACGTCGGCCAGGTTGAACTCCACCAGGATGCTCTCCACGTCGCCGTCGCCGGAGTAGCGCCGCAGGTCGTTGGCGCTCGTGGCCCCGTAGTTGGCGCTTGGGTTCCAGCGGTCGATGGTGGTATCCTGCCCGGTTCCCCCGGCGGCGTAGGGCGTGCCGGTGGGCGTGGGCGTCCAGGTGGTGGTAGGCGTGGGCGAGTGGGTCGGCGTGGGCGTCGGGCCGGTAGCCGTGGGCGTCGACGTCTTCGTGTGCGTCGCCGTGTTCGTCGGCGCCCCCGGGATGGACGTGTGGGTTGGCGTGGGCGACGGCGGAGCCTCCCCGCTGATACGTTCAATCTCCACCATGTGGAACGTATCGTCGCCGTCGCCCATGTTGAACAGCCGCAGGTCGTAGCCGCCATCCTGGTTGTTTCCAAACACGGCGTCGGTGAGCACCCACTCCTTGGCCAGCCAGGTGTTGGCGCCGGTCTTGGTGTGCGCCCCGGCCGAGTGATAGGCGTCCTCTGCCCCGGCGTCGTATTCCAGGTCGAAGGCGTCCGTCCCCTCGTCGAAGTACCACACGGTCACGGTCACGCTCTGGGTGGCGCTGTAGGCCCAGCGGTCGTCCACCCGGAAGTACAGGTAGTGGTTGTCCGTGGCCGAGTCGGTGCGCACCGACACCCAGCCTCGGCCGTCTGGCCAGGCCACGGCGCTGCGGTAGGTGGGCGCGCCTTGCACGGCGTTGCGGTCGTGATACAAGCCGAACTCATAGTCGCCCTCGAACGGGTAGTACCAGGGCGGGTCAAACGGGTCAGACTTCAGCGCCACCCACACGCCCGGCGAGTTCATGAGGTTGGCCAGGTCGCCGGCGTACGGCGCGTACTGCTCGGCGAACTCCACGATGTTGTAGGCGTCGATCCAGGTGCGGTTGTCCCCGCACGCGGAGTCGCCATTCTGCACCAGAATCGACCACAGCGGGCGGATGATCTTGTGCCCCTTGGTCAGCCCGTTGAGGATGGCCCAGTAGGTGCCCCAGTGGCACTCCCTCCAAGAGAACTCCGTTTGGAAGTTGATGGTATCCGAGAAGCACAGCGGCGCCGCCCAGTCCGCCAGGCCAGGGTCGGCGCAGGAGTTGCCCACGCCGCCATAGGTGTCGCCCACGCGGTCGAACGGGCGCAGCCCGGTCAGGTCGCCGCCCATCCCCAGCGAGGCGGCATACTGCAGCAGCGGCGCCCGCAGGCTGTCGTCTGTGTAGCTGTTGCCGTAGTAGCCAGAGTACAGGTAGAACAGGTTGACATCGGAGTAGGAGAAGGCGTTGCGGTAGCGGAACAGGGTCTCCTGCACGTAGGTCTGCCACTGCGCCTTGGTGATGTAGGAGCGGTAGGCCTGCTCCACCTTGTCGTTGTCGTGGTAGCGCCAGACGTTCGGCTCGCCCTCACAGCCCACGCCCACACTCACCCACGACAGGGCCGAGTGCGTCTTGATGGCCGTGCCCAGGGCGTCAATCATCCCAAACCACTGGTTCTTCACGTTGGCGTTGGCGTAGTTGACGTAGTACTTGCCGTCCCAGAGCACCGGGTTGTACTGCGCCTGGTTCAGGAACGACGGGTAGCCCTTCATGGTGTAGTTGCCGCCGTCCACTGACGGGGCGATGGTTACCCCGCACTTGACGCCGTGCGCCGCGCACTTGTCCAGGAACGTCGTCACCACAGAGAAGCCGTAGGTGTTGGCCGACGATTGCACCTGGTCCCACTGGAAGCGGCCATAGGCGCCCTGCAGCGGGATGGTGTCGCTGTAGGCCACGTACTGAAGCTGCGAGTCCTGGCCCGCGTAGACGCCCGGCTCGTAGTTGGCCGCCGGCGCCGGCGCGCCAAACAGCAGCGCGGCTGCCAACCCCACGCCGATGGCCACCGCCCCGCCGATGCCGGCTGCGGTGCGCCCCTTAGGCCTCGGTGAAGTCACAGTAGGCCCAGCCATACGTCTCCCCCCTGCCCAGCCACAGGCGGTAGCGCGCGCCCTCCTGGAGGTGCGCCAACAGCCGCCCCGCCCGCGCCTCCGAATCCGGCGGGTCGTATTCGTAGGGCCACACTGCGATGTGCAGGTCGCCATAGACCCCGCGGCTGGTCACCACGTCGCCAGTTAGGCTAAGGGCGCCCGCTACCCGCAGGTCTCCGGCGATCCGCACAGGCCAGTAAGGGGGCGGCTCCAGGTCAATCCCAGGGGAGTACCCCGCCTCGTTGCCCGCCACCAGCCTGATTTTCGCCGCGTCGCCTGTGAGCATAGAAGCAGCGCCAATCTCCATGACCCCCTGCGCGTACGGGCCCTCGTGGAAATCCTGCACCATGATGGTCATGGTGGTGGTCTCCATCCCCCTGGCCGTGTGCAACACAGCAACGGGTACGGCAGGGGATTCGTCCATCCCGAAGAAGAACATGGCCCCCTGGCCTTCAGCCAGTCTGTAGTACACGCCCTTCTCGTCCAGGCGGCCCAGCCCCCCGGCGAAGGTGATCTCGCCAAGCTCAGCATCCCACCTTGCCGTTTCCACGCCTGCGCGCTTGCTGGCAATGCCCCACCCCGCCTCCAGGCGGATGCCCGTGGCTCCCGCCGCATCCCACGAATCCGTCCCACTGCTCAAGAGGTCGATGCGCCCAGCCTGCAGCAGGGTGCGGGCCACGTCCGACATGACAATCACCTGGTTGTCGATCTCCATGCGGTCGGCGTAGACCCGCAGCGGCTGCTGGCCGCCCACCGGCGCGGGCCCCATGGTGATGGCCGGCGCGTCGCCCCCCTTCATGTGGAACAATCGCCGCCCCTGCTCCGTGGCGAACTCCAAGTGCAGCGTATCCCGCCCGTCCACCGTGAGGTTCCCCAGGTGCAGAAACGCCCCCAGCGGCCCCTCCAGGCGCAGGTCGATGGTCTCGATCCGCTGCAGGCGGGCGATCTTGGCCGAGACCGCGTCCAGGTCCAGCGCCGCCGGCGGCACTGTACCAGCGATGATCTGCGCCCCGTGGATGGTCCCGTCGCTGTCGGTGAAGCGCGGCACCCGCAGCCCCTTGGCCCAGTCCCTCTTGCCCATCCTACGTCCTCGTCTCCGCAGCAAAGTCGATCTCGTCGCTGGTCGATTCCAGGTACATGACCATCCCCGGCGCCAGCCCCCGCAGGCCAGTCAACGTCAGGGAACGGCACCGCACCGACCCGCCGCTGGGCCAGTCCTCCAGCGCCTGGCTCTCGTCTTCGCCCCAGCGCAAACTGGCGTTCTTGGCCCGGTAGCG
>JAAYZY010000216.1 GCA_012514615.1 Chloroflexota bacterium
ATGGGGGTACGGCTGACGCCGTAGGCGGCGGCGATCTGGTCTTGGTCAAGGCGTTCGCCGGGTTCGAAGTGGCCTTTGAGGATGGCCTCGCGCAAGCTTTCGGTGATCCAATCGGCCAGCACTTTGCCCTGGCCTACCTGCGGCAAGGGGAGTCTCACAGTGTCGTCTCCTCCGGAAGTGAAGCGCAATTGACGTGGAACGCCCAAATGACCGATGCCATGAACACCCCAATGGTACAGGACAAGGTATACTTTGTCAAGAGCATCGCCGCCGGCCGCGCCGCCGGTTCGGCGCGGCCGGGCAACTTGGCCCAAGGGCCGCCTGGGGGTATAATGATCGCTGCCGGGGCTGCTTCCCTGGCGGTGGACATCCCTCAAGGCTGGCCGCCCTGTCTGGCGGCTGCCTTGCCCAAGGAGAGCTTGAATGAAGAGAGTGGTGAGCGTTAGCCTTGGCAGCTCCTCCCGCGACCACAAAGCGGTGGTGGAGCTGCTGGGGCAGCAGATCACCATCGAGCGCATCGGCACCGATGGCGATGAAGTGAAGGCCCGTCAGCTCTACCGAGAGCTGGATGGCCAGGTGGATGCTTTTGGTGTGGGTGGGATAGACCTGATTCTACGGGTGCGTGACCGGCGCTACCGCCTGCACCAGGCCTACAAGCTGGTGCAAGACGTGCGCCGCACGCCAGTGGTTGATGGCGGCGGTCTCAAGAACACCTTGGAGCGGCGGGTGATGAAGTCGGTGGAGGCGGAGATCGGTGACCAGATCCAGCCGAAGCGCGTCCTCATCACCTCAGCGGCGGACCGCTTCGGCATGGCCCTGTCGTTCGACGAGGCCGGCTACGAGGCGATCTACGGCGACCTGATGTTCGGTCTCGGCCTGCCCATCCCGGTGCGCGGCATCGCCAACCTGGAGCGTGTGGCCCGAGTGTTACTGCCGGTGATCGGTTGGCTGCCGCTGAGCCTGATCTACCCCACCGGCCAGAAGCAGCGGGAGATCGTGCCCAAGTACGGCCAGTACTACGACTGGGCCTCAGTGGTGGCCGGCGACTTCCTCTATATCAAGCGGCACTTGCCCCAGAGTCTGGCCGGCAAGACCGTGGTGACCAACACCACCACTCCCCAAGACGTGGACCTCCTGCGCGGGCGAGGGGTGCGCTACCTGGCCACCACCACGCCGCGCCTCCAGGGGCGCTCCTTTGGCACCAACGTCATGGAAGCGACCCTGGTGGCCTTGGCCGGCAAGGGGCGCCCACTGGAGGAACCGGAGATCGAAGAGATGCTGGCTCATCTGGGCTTCCAGACGTCGGTCCAGCGCCTGAACGAAGCAACCACCGCAGCCTGACAGGAGAGAGAGATGATGGCAGAGACGCAGTTCCACGCAGTGGTGCTGGCCGGCGGCCCGCCCCCTGGGGAAGATGCTCTGGCGGCCAGCCGCGGGGTGGCCAAGAAGTCGCTCATCCCGCTGGCGGGCAAGCCCATGGTGCAGTGGGTGGTGGAGGCCTTGCAGGCATCGGGCCGCGTGCGCACCATCGTGGTGACCGGCCTGGCCCCGGAAGACGGCGTGGCCTTCGCCGGTGATGTGGTGCTGCAGCCCGACGCCGGCGGCCTGTTGGACAACATCTTCGCTGGCGTGGATCGGGTGCAAGCCCTGGATTCCCAGGCCGATCGGGTGCTTTCCTGTTCGGCCGACATCCCGCTGCTCACCCCTGAGGTCGTGCGCTACTTCGTGGGTGCTTGCACCAACCCGGAGTTCGACCTCTACTACAGCGTGGTGGAGCGAGAGGTCATGGAGGCGCAGTTCCCCGGCAGCGGACGCACCTTCGTGCCGCTGAAGGATGGTCGCTTCGCCGGCGGCGACATGTACATGCTGCGCATCGCTGCGGCCCGGGCCAACGAGCACCTGGCCCGCGAGCTGGTGGAAGAGCGCAAGAACTACCGCAAGCAGATCCAGCTTATCGGCGTGGGCGCGCTTCTCCAGTTCCTGCTGCGCCGCTTGGACGTGGCCGGGGCTGAGCGGGTGGTTAGCAAGCGCCTGCACCTGCGCGGCAAGGCGATCGTGTCGCCCTACGTCGAGTTGGCCATGGACGCCGACAAGCCGTACCAACTGGAGATGATCGAGGCCGCCTTGCTGCGTCGGGCGGCGGCCCAAGGCCATTTGCCAAATGCGGACAGATAGGGTATCTTCACCGCCAGCGGGAGAGCCACAAGACCAGGGAGCGTGGGGATGATCAAACTCCTGATGAGCTGGGATATCAAGACGGGGCAAGAGGCCTCGTACTTTGAGTTCGTGGTCAAGGAGTTCGTGCCCGGGCTCATGAACCTGGGGCTGGAGCCCACAGAGGCGTGGTACACCGTCTATGGGGATGGGCCGCAGATCCTCACTGGGGGCGTCACCGAGGACCTGAGCGCCATGCAGGGGATCCTGGCGAGCGATGACTGGCAGAAGCTCATGGCCAAGCTGGCGCCCTACGTGCACAACTACCGGCAGAAAATCGTGCGCGCTGC
>JAAYZY010000217.1 GCA_012514615.1 Chloroflexota bacterium
ATCGAGGCCATCGGCGCCGGTGACCAAGGGATGATGGTGGGCTTCGCCTGCAACGAGACGCCGGAGCTGATGCCCCTGCCCATCGTCTTGGCCCACAAGATCTGCCGCCGCCTGGCCGAAGCGCGCAAGACCAAGCTGCTGCCCTACCTGCGGCCGGATGGCAAGTCGCAGGTGACGGTGGAGTACCACCACGGCAAGCCGGTGCGGGTGGATACGGTGGTGGTGGCGGCCCAGCACGATGCCAAGGTGGAGCACGACCAGTTGGAGAAGGACCTCATCGAGCAGGTGGTGAAGGCCGTGGTGCCGGCTGAGCTGCTGGATGAGCAGACCAAGTTCTTCATCAACCCCACCGGCCGTTTCGTCACCGGCGGGCCCTTGGGCGATGCCGGCCTGACCGGCCGCAAGATCATTGTGGATACCTACGGTGGCGTGGCCCGCCACGGCGGCGGCTGCTTCTCGGGCAAGGACCCCACGAAGGTGGACCGCTCGGGGGCCTACATGTGCCGCTACGTCGCCAAGAATCTGGTAGCCGCCGGCCTGGCCGAGCGGGTGGAGCTGCAAGTCTCCTATGCCATCGGCGTGGCCCAGCCGCTCTCCCTGAGTGTGGAAACGTTCGGCACCGGCCGCGTCCCCGACGAGCGGATCACCGAGCTGATTCGCCAGCATTTCGACTTCCGCCCGGCGGCCATCATCCGCGATCTGGACCTGCGCCGACCGATCTACAGGGCCACCGCAGCCTATGGACACTTCGGGCGCACGGACATCGACGCGCCGTGGGAGCGCACCGACAAGGCTCAAGCCCTGCGCAAGGCGGCCGGGCTGTAGGGCCGGACGCATCACCGCAGCGCGGCATGAACGGCGGGGGCGATTCCATGGTCGCCCCCGCCGCCTGCCTCTCTGGGATTGTGGGAAACTGGGCAACCAGGAGCGAGGAAAGCCGATGCTAGGGTACCCACTGCAAGCGGCTCTGGAGGCGTTGGAGCAGCTCCCCACGGGGGAGCCGTTGGCCCGGTTCGCCCGCGCCGCACGGGTGCGCGTCTGGTTTGGGCTGGGCCCCCTAGACAGCCCCTGGGGCGGCAACCCGTGGGGCCGCCGGATCGTGCTGCCCCGCCGGCTGCGCCCGGCATCTGCCCAGGTTCAGGTCGACAGCGTCCTGCTGGTGGGCCACGAGTTGGTGCACGCCATGCAGAACGTGGCCCGAGGCAGCCGCTTGCCCTATCCCCTCTACAGGGAGGTGGAGGCCTATATCGTGCACCAAGCGCTGGCCTGGGAGGCCGCGCCCTGGCGCGCCGACCCAGCCACCGCCGCGGCCCAGGCCCTCGACCACCTGCGCACGCTCACCGGCGACCTGCCCACGGCCTACCGCTTCGTCTTGAGCCAGGGTGAAGGCCGCCGGCCGCTCAACCTCTACCGCACCCCGCTATTCCGCCGGGCCGGGCAGGGAGAACCTCTCTGGACCGTCGCCGAGCTCTTGGACCAGCCGTCCTTCCCCTTTCGCATCCTCGCCCTGCTGCGCTGAAGCTCCACCGCAGGGCGGCAGAGGCAGACGGCTTGGGGACGAGGACAAGGGGGCGGCATGCTGCAGCGCCCAGCCCTACTCTCCCTCTGTCCGCTCCGCGCCTCGGTGGGGCATCTCTTCCTGTGGGGATGCCAAGTGAGCCAACAGCAGGCGCAATGCAGCATGGGCCGATTGCCGCTTGTTGGCCCAGCGGCTGCCCGGCCAGACATGCTGTGCCAACCGCTCGCCCCCGGCCGCGGCCAGGGCGATGTGCACCAAGCCCACCGGCTTCTCTGCCGAGCCGCCGCCTGGCCCGGCGATGCCGGTCACTGCCAAGCCCAGGTCGGCCCCCAGGCGCTGACGCACGCCACGGGCCATCTCCCGGGCCGTCTCGGCGCTCACCGCGCCGTGCGCGGCCAGGGTGGCCCCCCGGACGCCCAGCAGCCCTTGCTTGGCCTCGTTGCTGTACGAGACAATCCCCCCGGCCAGGTAGTCGGAGCTGCCGGGCACGTCGGTGAGGAGGCTGAGCAGCAGGCCGCCGGAGCACGACTCGGCTACAGCCAGGGTGTACCCGGCTCGGCGCAGGGCAACGCCAACCTGCTCGGCCAGGGCGTACCCTTGGGGGTCCGGGGGCATGGCCTCAGGCGGAAGGGGCATGGGACGCTCCTTGAACGGCAAGGTTGTCCGGTGGGCGTGTGGGCAGCCAGATGGTGAAGGTGCTGCCCTGGCCTACCCTGCTCTCTACGGTGATCTGCCCACCGTGGGCCCGGACGATCCATTCGGCGATGGACAGCCCCAGCCCGGTGCCGCCGCCGCTGCCGCGGGCGCGGTCCGCGCGGTAGAAGCGCTCGAAGATGTGCGGCAGGTCTTCTGGCGGGATGCCCATGCCGGTGTCCCGCACCTCCAGTCGTACCCACTCTTGGTCGTGGTAGAGGGATACCCAAACCTGTCCGCCGGCTGGGGTGTACTTGAGGCCGTTGTCCACCAGGTTCAGCAGAGCCTGTTTCAGGCGGTCTGGGTCGCCCACCACGGCCGCCTGGTCTTCGTTGCCCAGGTGCAGCTCCACCCCGTCGGCCAGGAGCTGCGCTTGGCGGTAGACCTCCAGCAACAGGGTGTCCAGCTCCACAGGCTTCATTTCCAGGTGGGTGCCAGCATCGGCCCGAGCCAGCAGCAGCAGGTCGGCCACCAGGCGAGACATCCGGGTGGTCTCGGCCTCGATGGCGCGCAGGGCTTCCTCCCGCGCCTCCGGGTCGTCGGCCGCGCCGCGGCGCAGCAGGTGGGTATTGCCGCGGATGGTGGTCAACGGCGTG
>JAAYZY010000218.1 GCA_012514615.1 Chloroflexota bacterium
CTCCCGCAGCAGGCCCACCAGCATCTCCAGCATCAGCCTGGCGCTGCCCAGGATGCTGCCGGGGCTCCAGCCAAACGTCCCCAGCCACTGCCGGCGCTTGTTCTCCACGGCCTGCACCGGGAGGCTGTACAACTGCCGCACCACATCGGGGTGACGAAGGCAATCCTTCAAGACCTCCTGGCGGTAGCCGATGGTCTGGAGATCGTCAACCCCGCACAGTAGGGCACGTTGGGCCACGTCGAGCAGAAAAGGGTCTTCCTGGGCCATGGCCCCCAGCAGCACGTCCAGCGCCAGATCTTGTACCAGGTCGTCCCCGTGGGGCGGCAGCCCCTGCTGCGCATCGAAGTCCTGTTCCGGGTGCATCAGGTGTACCTTCATGGCTGGATGCGCTCCTTGATCTGGCGGTACGTTACGCCGTGCTTCTCGGCCAGCGAGAGGGCGTAGGCCAGCCCGTCGGCCGGTTTCCTGACGATGGCGAACGTCCGTTGGGCCGGGTTGAGGGGGTCCACCGTACTGACCATGCTCACGGTCTTCTCGCTCCACCGCGAGAGCTCGTCCAAGAAGGTCACCCAGACGCACAGGCAGTCCCGCTCCAACACCATGGCCATGATCTTCTCGCTCAGGTAGACCGCATCCTGCAGGGAAGTGGACGAGAACAGCTCGTTCAAGATGAGGATGCTCCGGGACGTGGCCTGGCCCAGGATCTTGTGGATGCGCACCAGGTCATCCTGCAGCCTGCCCTGCAGGTTGCGGATCTCTTCTTCGCGCTCGAAGTGGGTGAAGATCTGGTCGAACAGCGCGAGCCGGGCGCAGCGCCCTGGCACGGGGCAGCCGAGGCTGGCCAGGTAGTGCAGCTGCCCGAACATACGGGCAAAGGTGGTCTTGCCGCCCTGGTTGGGGCCGGTCACCACGAGCACCCGCTCCGGCTCGTGGAGACAGAAGTCGTTGGGCACCATCGGCTCGCCGCGCCCCAGTTGGGCCTGTGCCAGGGCCAGATCGAAGCCCTCACGCACGAACACCTCTTGGCTGCTGAGGCTCACCTGGGGGTAGCAGAGTGGCAGCCCTTGGCGCTTGAGCGGAGCGACGAACTCCAGAAAGGCGATGTAGAACTGCGCTTCCCGGTCGAAGGTGAGGATGGCATCATTGACGAACTGACCGTGTGCGTCGCAGAAGCGATCCAGCGCGGCAAACTCGTCTGGATGTAGGCGAGTCACGAAGTCCAGGATGATCCCTTCGATGTGGGTCATGCCTGCTCGGTCGCTGAGTTGAAAGGAGTAGTCCTTGCCCTTGCCTTCCTGGAACTTGGCGAACGTCCTCTCTACCTCCACGGCGTAGTCTGGCTCTCCCTCGCAGCGCCGCACGCTGAACTGCCCATGCTGGATGATCAGGCAGTAGGTCAGGCTTGCCAGGGCGGCCTTCACGCCGCGGGCCTCCGCTGCCAGGGACCGAAACGCTGCCGAACCGAGATGGGCAGACAGATCATCCCGGAACCGCAAGAGACCCCGCGACCGCAGGTCTGCCTGGCCCAGGTCCGCCTGGAGGTCGGACAGAGCGGCAGTGTAGACCAAGGCCGCCTCCAGAAACCAACCCTTGCGGTGGTGCTCGAAGCTCAGCCCTTTCAGCATCTTCAGGTAGCGGCGCACGACTTGGATCTTGTCGGCGAAAGCCCTGATGCTAGCGGCCAGCGTCTCATCTTCCAGGTCCTGCATGACCGCCTGGCGGTATTGGATGGTGGCGATGTCGGAGAGGGGGGTACTGAAGAACGGCGTC
>JAAYZY010000219.1 GCA_012514615.1 Chloroflexota bacterium
AGACGGCCACGAGCCGCGCTTCGGCTTCCTGGGGGGTGAGGCCCCCCAGGTGGAGGCCGGCGGCGCTGACGCCCGGGAAGATGCGACCGATATGCTGCCACTGGTAGAAGCCCACCAGCCCACAGGCGCCCAGGAGGATGATACCGGTGAGGTAGATCAACGTAAGGGCGGCGCGCCCCAGCAGCCCGCCCGCAGCTGGGCCTGGCGCCTCCTCTGGCTGCTTCCCCTCGGCCTGGGGGGCGGGCCGAGGGGGGCGGCTCAAGGGCCGCCAGCGCGCGCTGGGCTTGGCCGGGGAGCCTTCTGTGCTCATCTGCCTAGAGGCGGGCATTCGCCCTCCATCCGCCGGGTGCAATGCTGCCCAGCCGCCGTCAGTCGGTGTCTGGGGCAAAGGCCGGCAGCATCACGGTGTCCGTGGAGCCATCGGCCAGGCTCTCGTAGGTCACCGCCCATTGCGGCACCCACAGCAGGCCGAACGCCACAGTGTGGATCTTGCTTTTCTGCACCCCCACCGTGACCGTCTCCACCTCCTCCACGACCTGGGCCCACTTCTCTTTCACCTCGTCCAGCGCCTTCTGCTCCACCTCGGCCAGTTCCGCCAGCTCATCCTTGAGCCGTTGGATGCTCTCTCGAGCCTCCTCCAAGCTCATCTTGGCCTTCTCGGTGTAGCGGCGGCGGCGGCTGGCCTTGGAGACGGCGGTGCTGGCGCTGCGGCCCCGAAGCAGGTTGAAGATCGATTCGGCGGCGGAGAGGACCTCTTCGCGCTTGCGAGCGCCGTGTTCGGCCTCGTCGTCAGCCAGCTCTCGCTCTTCTTTCTGCAACTTCTGTTCCAGCTTGTCGCGCTGGGCTTTCAGCTTTGTCTGCAGCTTCCCCATCTCGTCGTCGCGCAGGTTTCGGGCCGCTTCCTCGACGCGGCGGCGGAACTCCCTCTCCGATTCGTCCACCTGGCTGTAGAGCTTCAGGGTGCGGTTGTAGAAGACCTCGAAGCGGCCGGTGCGGTAGACGTGGTCCAGGAAGGCGCGTTCTTGGGTCTGGATCTCCCGAGGCTCGTTGAATGCTTCCGGCACCAGTTCGAAGAGGGCCTGGGCCGGCGGGTGGATGTCCAGGTCCCGCTCGTGGATGTCCCATTGTTCGGAATCGGCCCACAGCGACGACAGGCCCCGCTGCCCGAAGGCCACGTGGCCCACGCGGGCCTGGTGGCTGATCCCCTTGCGTTGGTCTTCCACAAACGCTTCGGCCAGGCCCAACAACCCCGCTCGGAAGAGGAGGCGGCTCTCTGTGGGGCGTACGCTGCGGCGCAGGCTGTCGGCCCAATCCCGCAGGACTTGGTCTGCCGTCTGGTTGGCGCGCAGGAAGAACTGTCGGATCTCCGGCGGCAGGCGCGGCGGGATCTCCTCCAAGCCGGCCCAGCGGCCGGTCGCGGCTGGGGCGGGGGCCTTGGCCCAACCGACTGCCGCGGTGGCCGCCGGCGCAGCCGCGGAAGCTGCCACCGCGGCCGCTGGGGCCGGCTCGCCCAACACGTGCTGGTTGACGGTGAGTTGGCGCACCTCTTCGCGGGTCAGCGGCCCCCGCAGGTACGACATGACCCAGCGGGTGCTGAAGATCTTGGTGCCGCCTTTGTCGTGGACATTGTGCAGCAAGAAAGTGCGGGGCTGCAGGCTGGAGATGGCCTTGTCCAGGTAGGAGGCGCTGGGGCCGCCACCGGCTTCGGCCACGATGCTGGCCAGTCCGTCCATCAGGCGTTCCTTATCCCGCGCCGCCTGCAGCTTGCCGATAAACCAAGTGCCGGCGTTGGTGAGGCCTTTGTAGTCCAGGTCTACGGGGTTCTGCGTGGTCAGCATCAGCCCCAATCCGTAGGCGCGGGCCTGCTTCAGCAGGGCCATGAGCGGCTTCTTGGTCGGGGGGTTGGCCGTGGGCGGGAAGAAGCCGAACAGTTCGTCGAAGTAGAGGACGGAGCGCAGCGAGCTGGTGCCTGGCTGCCGGCGGAGCCAGCCTCGCACCGCCTCCAGCAGCAGGGTGACGAAGAACATCCGCTCGGCGTCGCTCAGGTGCGCCAGGTAGAACAGCGAGACCCGCGGCCGTCCGTCCGGGGCGCGCATGAACTGGTCGATGTCCAGGGGCGTCCCTTCCATCCACGTCTTGAAGGCTGGCGCGGCAATGAGTCCGTTCAGCACCATGGCCAGCGAAAAGCGGTCGTTGCTGGGGAAGAAGGCGTCCAGGTCGAAGACGCCCAGCTTGCGCAGCGGCGGCGTCTGCACCTGCTGGATCAGGGTGGGCAGGTCCAGGTCTTGGCCCGACTGCCAGGCGTACTCTAGCAGGTTGGAAAGCAGGATGTGCTCCCGGCTGCGCAGGGGGTCGGCCTTGATGTTCACCAGGTCCAGGATGGCCGAGACGATGCTGCTGATCTGATCGCGCAGGTCTTCCTCTTGGCCGGACCACCCGCCCTCAGGGGCACGGAAGCTCTGCAGGATGCTCACCGGTTGGGCGGCGGTGCTGCCCGGCGTGAACATGACGAACTCGGCCTTCTCCCGCAGGCGGCGGATGTCATCTGGGCCCAGGCCCCAGTCGGCCAGGCCCTTCTGCCAGTTGCCGGCCGTCTTGGCGGCGTAGTCGGCCACCGACGCCCCCTCCCGGGCAGCCAGGGCTGGGTCGACCCAGGGCTCGAAGTCGCTGGGGCGCAGCTCCGGGAAGGTGAGGAAGAGGTTGGTCATGTCTCCCTTGGGGTCCACGATGAGCAAGGGCAGCCCCTGCTGGATGGCCTCTTCCAAGAGGCCGATGCCCAGCCCCGTCTTGCCGCTGCCGGTCATGCCGATGCAGACGGCGTGGGTGGTCAGGTCGTCAGCCTTGTACAGGATCGGCTCGTCGAGGATCTTGCGCGCTTCCAGGTCGTACTTTCGGCCCAAGAAGAACTTTCCAGGCACAATCTCAGCCACTTCGCTCCTCCCTCCAAATGTGCCTGCCGACATCCCCGTCGGCAGGGAAGCTTCTGCAGCGCCCCGGGTCACGGGGCGGTTTTCGCCATCAGGGGCAGGTACAAGCCCCCAACCGATTTCTCCGCGCCGACGCTGCCGGCTGGCCCCACCACAACAACCCCGGCAGGTCCAGCGCCCACCACATGCTCATCGCCTCGCCTGCGACGCGCTGCCGCTACGCCTATGCCTTGGCCACCATGCGGAACATTCTGGCGCCGCAGACAGGGCAGACGCCGCGGTAGGCCGGCTGGCCGCGCTGGGTGGTGGCCGGCTCCACCTGCTGCATGGGGCGCTTGGCCCGGCAGCGCACGCAGAAGCCCACCATCGCGCCGGGGGGCGGCGCGGCCTCCCGCGGGGGGGCGCTCGGCTGCACCTTCAGGTTCAGGGCTGGGCTCTCCGGCGACGCCCAGAGGTAGCGCACCACCAGCCAGGCGCCGGCAGCCAGCCCTACGACGAATCCCCATGCCCAACGGCCCATGTGGTCCTCCTCTTGCCGCGCCTGTTACAGGAAAACCGGCTCGCGGTACTCGCCGAAGACCTTGCGCAGCACTCCGCAGATCTCACTCAGGGTGGCGTAGGCCCGCACCGCCTCCAGGATGTCGGGCATGAGGTTGGCCTGGCCTCGGGCAGCCTCTTCCAAGCGGCTCAGCGTCCGGGCCACCTCTTCACTATCTCGGGTCTGCCGCACCCGCGCCAGACGGGCGCACTGGCGGCGGTAGCCCTCTGGGTCCATCTGCAGCAGGGGGATGGCCAGCGGCTCGTCCAGGGCATACTCGTTGACCCCCACCACAGTGCGCTGCCCGGTGTCGATCTCCTTCTGGTAGCGGTAGGCCGACTCGGCGATCTCCCGCTGGAAGAACCCGCGCTCCAAGGCCGGCACCACCCCGCCCAGCGCCTCGATCTGGCGGAAGTAGTCCCGCGTCTCCTGCACCATCTGCGCGGTCAACGCCTCGATGGCGTAGCTGCCGGCCAGGGGATCCACCGTGTTGGCCACGCCGGACTCGTGGGCGATGATCTGCTGGGTGCGCAAGGCGATGGTCACCGCCTTCTCGCTGGGCAGGGCCAGAGCCTCATCCATGGAGTTGGTGTGCAGGCTCTGCGTGCCGCCCAGTACGGCGGCCAGGGCTTGGATGGCCGTGCGCACGATGTTGTTCTCTGGCTGCTGGGCGGTCAGGCTGCAGCCGGCCGTCTGGGTGTGGAAGCGCAGCCACCACGAGCGGGGGTTCTTGGCCCCAAAACGGCAGCGCATCTCCTCGGCCCAGATCCGCCGCGCCGCCCGGAACTTGGCGATCTCCTCCAAGAAGTCGTTGTGGGAGTTGAAGAAGAACGAGAGCCGCGGAGCGAAGTCGTCCACGTCCAGGCCCCGCTCGATGCCGGCCTGGACGTAGGCCAGCCCGTCGGCCAGGGTGAAGGCTAGCTCCTGCAGGGCGGTGGCGCCGGCCTCGCGGATGTGGTAGCCGGAGATGCTGATGGTGTTCCACAGCGGCAGGTGCTGAGCGCCGAACTCGAAGGTATCTACCACCAGGCGCATGCTGGGGCCCGGCGGGAAGATGAACTCCTTCTGGGCAATGTACTCCTTGAGAATGTCGTTCTGAATGGTGCCGCCCAGCGCGGCCATGGGGATGCCCCGCTTCTCCGCCGCGGCCATGTACATGGCCCACAGCACGGCCGCTGGGGCGTTGATGGTCATGGACGTGGTGATCTGGTCGACCGGGATCCCCTCGAAGAGCGCCTCCATGTCGGCCAGGCTGGAAACGGCCACCCCACACTTGCCGAACTCGCCCTCGGCTTGGGGGTCGTCGGAGTCGTAGCCGTAGAGCGTGGGCATGTCGAAGGCCACCGACAGGCCGGTCTCACCGTGCTCCAGCAAATACTTGTAGCGCTGGTTGGTCTCTTCGGCGGTGCCGAAGCCGGCAAACATCCGCATGGTCCACAGGCGGCCGCGGTGCATGGTGGGGTGTACCCCGCGGGTGAAGGGGTATTCGCCCGGGAAGCCCACCTCAGCCATGAAGTTTTGGTCGGCCAGGTGCAGCGGGGTATAGAGGCGATCGATCTCCCGCCCTGAGGTGGTGATGAAGGCAGCGCTGCGTTCCGGGTGCTTCCGCAGCGCGGGCTGGAGAGTCTCCCCTCGCCAACGCTCTTCCTCTTGCTCCAGCGTTCTGTGCTCCTCCCCCATGTGGGCACCTCCGACCTCGGGCAGAGTCTCCTGCGGGCCAACCGACACCAGAGCCATTATAGCACATCTGCCAAGCGCGCCCAAACCTTCACCGGCCAGGCCAGATGCCCCCGCCGCGGCGACTGTGGAACCGGGAGCCGGCCCCACGGGACGGCCGGCGGCTGCTTGACAGTGCCCGGTCCTTGGGGTACCATGGCTGCGTCACAAGGAGAAGCGCACCATGAACCGCGAGAACCCCCTGCCCCTTTACCTGCAGATCGCCGAAACGATGCGGCGGCGCATTGCCGCGGGCGAGCTGGCCCCGGGCGACCGCCTGCCGCCAGTGCGGGAGATGGCCCGCCAGTGGGGCTGCACCCCCGGCACGGTGAATCGCGCCTATGCCGAGCTGGGCCGCGAAGGTCTGGTGGAAGGCCAGCGGGGCGGCGGCACGCGGGTGGCCCCCAACCTGCTGCAGCCGGAGCGGCCTGCCTGGCGTTGGGCTGCCCTGGTGAACCAAGCTGAGCGCTTCCTGCTGGACGCCATCAGCGCTGGCCACGCCCCCAGCGAGATCCAAGCCGCCTTGGGCGTGGCCCTGGCCCGCTGGGAGGAGGTCCAGGGCCAGCACCCCGCTGCGGCTCACCCCAGCGACCGCCGCCCGGCCGAGCGTTTGCGTTTTGTAGGCAGCCACGACCTGCTGGTAGAGCAGTTGGCGGCCATGCTTCAGCAGCAGAGCCCCGAGGTGCACCTCTCGGTGGAGTTCGCAGGGAGCCTGGGAGGCCTCATGGCCCTGGCCCGCGGCGAGGCCGACCTGGCCGGCGTGCACCTGTGGGATGGGGCCACCGACAGCTACAACGCGCCCTATGTGCGGCGGGTGCTCCCCGGCCGCCGCATGGCCCTGCTCACCCTGGCCCACCGCCGGCTGGGTCTGCTGACGCCGGCCGGGAACCCGCAAGGGGTGCAGGGTTTGGACGACCTGCCCGGCCCAAGGCTGCGCTTTGTGAACCGCCAGCGCGGTTCCGGCACCCGGGTCTGGTTGGAGGCGCAGCTTGCTGCCATGGGGCTGGATCGGGCGCGCATCTGCGGCTACGACAGCGAGGAGATCACCCACCTGGGCGTCGCCCGGCGCATCGCCGAGGGCCACGCCGACGTGGGCCTGGGCATCCAGGCGGCGGCGCTGGCCTACGGGCTGGACTTCCTGCCGCTGGCCCTGGAGCCGTACGACCTGGCCGTGCCGGCCGAGGTGTGGGCCACGCCGGCTGGCCGGACCCTGGTGCAGACGGTGCGCTCGCCGGCTTTCTTGGCCGCGGTGGAAGCGGTGGGCGGCTATGAGACCGAGGCCAGCGGGCGAGAGGTGTGGCTTTCCGGAGCTTAGCGCCCTCCCTGCATGGCCAAGGGCAACCAGAGCTGCGGTTCAGGCGGCGTGGGCGCGCCGCCGGCCTGCGCCCGAACGGCAGCCGGCCAGAAGCCCAGTTCCAGGCGCGCCGCCGGGCTCTCGCTCTGGCCCACCGGCCCACCTTGGGCCAGGCTGCCCTGGCTGGCATGGAGCGGTGAAGCGGCGCGCCAACCAGCGGCCGAGAAGGCTGTTGGGCCTGTGGTCGCCTGCAGGCCGCGGGCCTGCGCCGCCCCCCACAGAACGCTCAGCGCCACCAGGCTCGCCAACCCGACCCCGGCGGCCGCCCGCTGCCAGCTTGCCCTCATGGCCGGTTCACCAGGGTCAGGCGCGCCCCGTAGAGCGCCAGGGCCTGCCCCTCGCCGCCCAGGGCCGCTCGCAGCTCCAGACCGACGATCCCCTGCTCAGCCGACAGGTGCTCGTAGCCGCCGCCAAGCAGGGTGGGCTCGTAGAAGGCGCCCGGCGCGCTGTCTCGGCGGTCGCTGCCGTCGTCCACCACCAGCTCCGCGCCGCCAGCCCCGTCGG
>JAAYZY010000220.1 GCA_012514615.1 Chloroflexota bacterium
GCGCCGCGTGGCTGGGGAAGCCAGCATCCCCCAGCAGCGCAACCCGATCCAGCGGGTCTTTCTGGAGCCGAGCGAGGCGCCCGCCTACCCGTGGGCCGTGCGGGCCATCTTGGAGGCCGACCTCATCGTGGTGGGGCCGGGCAGCCTGTACACCAGCATCCTGCCCAACCTCTTGGTGGACGGGATCGCCAAGGCCATGAGGGCCTCCCGCGCGCCGAAGGTGTACGTCTGCAACGTGGCGACGCAGCCCGGGGAAACCGACGGATTCTCGGTGCAGGACCACCTGCACGTTCTGGAAGAGCACATCGGGCGGGGCGCCTTCTCCGTTGTGGTGGCCAACGACAGCCCGCCCCTTCTGCCGCCGGCGGCCCAGAGTCAGCCGGTCCACCTGGCCGATCAGGCGCCCATCCCGTACCGCTTGGTCACCGCCGACCTGGTAGACCCACAGAACCCATGGCGGCACGATCCCGCCAGACTGGCCGAGACCCTGATGTCTCTCTACAGCGAATGGAAGAGCGAGCACATCGCCTAGCAGACAGGCGCGGTGTGCCGGAGCAGCGTGTTCGCAACGTGGCGAGCCCCAGGCAGCGATAGCCCAGTCTGCGAACCGCGGCTCGGCGCGCCCCGTGGGCCCATGCCGAGCGACCCAGCGACATCAGCCCATAGTGTGGCGCAGTCACGGAGAGATGGAGGGAAGGACCCATGAAGACCAAGGTAGGGATCAACGGTTTCGGTCGTATCGGGCGACAAGTGCTCAAGATCATGCGCGAGACCTATCCGGACGACCTGCAGGTGGTGGCCATCAACGACCTGTATGCGCCGGAGGTGAACGCACACCTGTTTCAGTTCGACTCCACATACGGCGCCTACAAAGGCACAGTGGTGGTGCACGACGGCCGCCTGGTCATTGACGGCGATGTGCTCGTCAGCTTCGCAGAGAAGGATCCGGCCAAGCTGCCCTGGGGCGACCTGGGCGTGGACCTGGTGGTGGAGTCGACCGGCGTCTTTCGCACAGGGCCGCAAGCTGCCGCACACATCCGGGCCGGGGCCAAGAAGGTGATCATCACCGCGCCGGCCAAGGAAGAGGATATCACCATCGCCCTGGGCGTCAACCACGACAAGTACGACCCGGCCAAGCACCACATCGTTTCCAACGCTTCGTGCACCACCAACGGCCTGGCGCCGGTGGCCAAGGTGCTTCACGACAGCTTCGGAATCGAGCGCGGCCTCATGTGCACGGTCCATTCCTATACCAACGACCAGCGCATCCTGGACCTGCCCCACAAAGACCTGCGCCGGGCCCGCACGGCCGGCGTGAACATCATCCCCACCAGCACGGGGGCGGCCCAGGCGGTGGCCCTGGTGATCCCCGAGCTGCAAGGCAAGTTCAACGGCTATGCCCTGCGGGTACCCACGGTGACCGTCTCCATCATCGACTTCTCGGCCATCGTCTCCCGCGAGGTCACCACAGAGGAGGTAAAGGCCGCCCTGAAGGCCGCCGCCGAAGGCCCCATGAAAGGCATCCTGGGCTACGAAGAGCGGCCCCTGGTCTCCATGGACTACAAGGGCGACTCCCGCTCCAGCATCGTGGACGCAGAATACGTGCAGGTGGTGGGCAACTTGGTAAAGGTGGTCACCTGGTACGACAACGAATGGGGCTACTCCAGCCGCGTGGCCGACCTGGCCAAGCTTATGGCTGACAAGGGTATCTAGCACTGGTGGAGGAGACTATGCAGATGAACAAGAAGACGATTCGCGACATCGCCTTGGCCGGCCAGCGGGCTCTGGTGCGGGCGGACTTCAACGTCCCGCTGGCCGAAGGGAGGGTCTCCGATGCGACACGCATCGAAGCCACCCTGCCGACCCTGCGCTGCCTGCAGGGGCAAGGAGCCAAGATCATACTGATGTCGCACCTGGGCCGGCCCAAAGGCAAGGTGGTGGAGGGTCTACGTCTGCGCCCTGTGGCTGAGCATCTGAGCCAGCTGCTGGGGCAGCCGGTGCAGGCCTTGCCGGACTGCGTCGGCCCAGAGGTGGAGGCCGCCGTGGCCGCGCTGCAGTCGGGCCAGATGCTCCTGTTGGAGAACCTGCGCTTCCACAA
>JAAYZY010000221.1 GCA_012514615.1 Chloroflexota bacterium
GGCCGCGCCGCTCTCCGGCCGCTCGCCCCGCCGCCCCAGCATGCCGTGGATATAAACCTCCGGCGCCCCTTCCTGCTTGGCCATGCGCATGAGGGCCAGCAGGTGCTCCACCGCCCCGTGGGAGCTGTAGAACGAGACGATGCCCAGCAGGTGCAGCCGCGTGCCAGCCTGCCGCGCGCCCTGCATGGCCCAGCGGAAGACCTCGTTCTGGAAGTAGCTGCCGTCGGCGATGGCCTGGTCGATGCGGCTGCGGTCTGAGGGGAAGAGCCGGCCCGCGCCCATGTGCAGGTGGCCCACCTCCGAGTTGCCCACCGCCCCCACCGACAACCCCACCCACTCGCCGGCGGCCTGCAGCCGCGTATGGGGCAGGTGGGCGGTGAGGGCATCCATCACCGGCGTCGAGGCGGCGGCGATGAGGTTGCCCCGAGCGTCATCGTTGAGGCCCCAGCCGTCCAGGATCACCAGCAGCACCCGCCCGAAGGATTGGGGCAAGGGCGAGGCAAACAGCGAGCGCCCGGTCATGGCCGCTGGCAGCGGCAGCCCTAGCAGGCCCAGGACGGTGGGGGCGATGTCGGTGAGCGCGCCATCGGGGCGCAGCGCAGCATCGCCCAGGGCCGGGGTGGCCACCACGAACGGCACCGGGCTGGCTGTGTGGCCGGTGTCGATGACGCCGTCTGGGTAGAGCCAGCGCTCCACCGTGCCGTGGTCGGCGGTGATGAGCGGCACCACGCCAGCGGCCTGGGCGGCCTGCACCACCAGCCCCAGGCAGCGGTCCACCTCGGCCACGGCCCGCTTGATGGCCGCGGCGTCTTCGCTGTGGCCCACCACGTCCACGTTGGCGAAGTTGACGATGGTGAGGGCCACGGTGGGGTCTTGCAGGGTGCGGATGGCCGCCTGGGCCACGCCGGCGGCGCTCATCTCCGGCACCTGGGTGTAGTCGGCCCCGTGGGGCGAGGGGACGATGACGGTCTCTTCGCCCGGGAACGGCTCCTTGCGCTTGCCGTTGAGGAAATAGCCGATATGGATCGCCTTCTCCGACTCAGCCACCTTCACCTGGCGCAGGCCGTGGCGGCTCACCGTCTCGCACAGCGTGTCTTGGATCTCCTCCAAGGGGGGGAAGGCCACCCGCACCCTGAGGTCCGGGTCGTACTGGATCATGGTGGCGAACGGCACGGTCACGGAGCGGCGGGTGAAGTGCGGGAAATGCGGCTCAGTGAACGCCTGGGTCAGCTCGATCTCTCGTTCGCCCCGCAGGTCGTAGAAGATCACGTAGTCGCCGTCCTGCACGCGGCCCACCGGCTGGCCGGCGCGGTCCACCAGCACCAGGGGGTTCATCGCCTCGTCGTCTTCGCCGCGGGCGTAGGCCTGGCGCACAGCCTGGCCCATGGGGAAGGGCGAGATGGGGGGAGTCTCTTTGGTCATGGTCTCTCCGTCTGATGGGATGACGCTCGGGGCGATTATAGCACGGCCCAGAGGCAGCGGCGAAACGGGGCAGCGCGGGGCGGCGGTTGACAAGAAGGGGCAGGCTGTGTTACCTTCGCGCATCCCTACCGGTAGAGGCGCCCATGAGCCCTGGCGGCCTGGACCACTTTGCCCTGCTGGCCCCTTTCTACGACCGCGTCTTCCGCTCGCCGGAGCCGCAACGGCTGCGAGGGCTGCTGGACCCCTTCCCCAGCGGCCGCCTGCTGGACCTGGGCGGCGGCACCGGCCGGGTGGCCGGCGCGCTGGGCTACCCGCCAGCACGCCTGGTGCTGGCCGATGTGTCGGCCGGCATGCTGGCGCAGGCAAAGAGCAAGGGGTTCCCGGTGGTGGTGGCCGCGGCCGAGGCCCTGCCGTTCAGGGACGGGGCGTTCGGACGCGTGCTCATGGTAGATGCCTTCCACCACCTGGAAGACCAGACCGGAGCGGCGGCAGAGATGTGGCGGGTGCTGGGCCCCCAGGGGCGGGCCGTGGTGGAAGAACCCGACCTGGCCCACCCAACCGTGAAGCTCATTGCCCTGGGCGAACGGCTTCTGCTGATGCGCAGCCGCTTCCGACGGGCGGCCTGGGTGCAGGGGCTGTTCGCCGCCCTGGGCGCGGCGGCCCGGGTGGTGCAACACGGAGCCAACTACTGGGTGGTGGCCGAGCGGCAGCGGTAGGCCCCAGACGGCCGGGCCTGGCAGGGGCCCGAGTGTGACGGAAGGGACGCCTCGGCACCGCAGGGGCAGCCCCGACCGGCAACGGCCAGTTGCGGCTACGGGGATCACGGCGATGGGCCGCGGGCGCCCACCGTCATTCCCGCGCAAGCGGCAATCCCTCCCCGGCCGCCGCCGTCATTCCCGCGCAGGCGAGAATGCGCCTTCCGCATTGCCAAGAACAGATGGGCTCCCGCCCTCCGAAAACCCGTCGGAGGGCAGCCTTCCGCGGGAGCGACGGACGCGCGCAGGCGCGTGCAGGCTGGATCTCTCAGGGCTGAAGCAGCAGGGGCGCACGGGAATACATTCCACCCCTGTTGCTCCCCACGCCCCCCTCACCGTCATTCCCGCGCAAGGGAGA
>JAAYZY010000002.1 GCA_012514615.1 Chloroflexota bacterium
CGATGGGCACGAAACCCAGCTCCAGCACAATCTGCTGCGCCTCGGCGGTGGCGATCCACTCCAAGTAGCCCTTGAGCGCGCCGCTGGCTTCGCCCACGGTGTAGGCGTAGAGGCTGCGGGCGATGGGATACGAACCGTCACGCACAGTCGCCGCGGTGGGCAAGACGTAGGGCCCTTCATCGCTGCTGGCGATGGCGATAACTTTCTGGTCGTGCGTCACGTAGCCCAGCCCATCGTAGCCGATGGCGTTGGGGTTGCGCCTGATTTCGCTGGAGATCCCTTCCGACGAAGGCATGAGCAGCGTCTCTGGCGAGAACAGCGTCTTGTCGTCTGGGCTGCCCTGACGAATGACCTCTTCCAGGAAGTAGACGTGGGTGCCGGAGTTCACCTCCCGCGAGAGGCGAACGATGGGGCGGTCCTCGCCGCCGAGCTCGCTCCAGTTGGTGATCTGCCCGCTGAAGATGGCCGCAAGCTGCGGGATGGTCAGGCGGTCCACCGGGTTCCGCGGATTGACGACCACAGCGATGGCGTCCCCAGCCACGATGTGTTCCACCGGCTCGACGCCGTTGGCTCGGGCTTGGGCGATCTCCTCCTCTTTGATGCGCCGCGACGAGTTGGCCAGGTCTACCGTGCCGTTCATCAGGGCCGCGAGGCCGGTGCCGGAGCCGCCCCCGGTCACAGCGATCTGCACCTGCGGCTGCACCGTGGCGTAGCGCTCAGCCCAAGCCAGGGCCAGGTTCACCAGGGTGTCGGAGCCCTTGTTCTGGATGGTCTGCATGGCGCCTCTGCTCTCTGCAGAGGCCTCTCTGGCACAACCAGAGAGCATCCCCAACAGGATGCATCCGAGCAACAGGAGCGCTGGAACCCTGGGCTGAACCATGCTGAACTCTCTTCCGCAACTACCTCTCGGGGATGGGCCAATCGCGGGAATTATAGCATGGGCGGGGGTGGGGGTCAACTGAAGGAGGACAGCCAACACCGTTGTCGGCTGTCCGGGCGGGGTCTCAGTGGGGCAAGCGGGCCGCGTAGGTCAGCAGCCGCTGCTGCGCCGCCGGGGAGAGCCCGTAGCTGGCGATCTCGGCGCGCAAGGTGGGAAGGACGCCTTGTCCTCCCAGGAACCCGTTCAGACGCGCCGCCACGGTGGAGCCCACCAGCCCCTCGGTGGTGGGGTAGTAGGCCGTGATCTCCTGCAACAGGTCCGGGTTGCGCCGCAGCATGTACTTCTGGTGGTAGTCCTCCGCCAGGTAGAAGGCCCCTGCCGGCGCGATCTCCGTGTAGAGCGGGTAGCCGCCTTCGGCCTCCAGCTTCGCCTTGACCTCTTCAGCCAGGCGTGCCTGTTCGGCGTTGTGGGTCCAGATGGCCGACATGTACTGCCGGGACCAGGCCGGTTGGCTGGGGTCGTGGCTCTGCCAGAAGATCTGCAGCAGCTCCCCGTAACTGATCTTGGTGGGATCGAAGTCGATCTGCACCGTCTCGGTGTGGTTGCCCAGGTTGTAGTAGGTGGGGTTGGCCGTTGTGCCGCCGGTGTAGCCGACGCGTGTACGGATCACCCCAGGGAGGCTCCCAAACTGGGAGTCTGGCCCCCAGAATCAGCCCAGGGCGAAGGTTGCCGTCTCAGACTGGGCTGGCGCAGCAGAGTCCAAAGGGGGTAGCGCCGCCGTTGTGGGGGTAGGTGGGGTGCCCACCAGTGCCATTGTCTTACCTCCGTCTGTTGTGCGGTTGAACAGCCCGATGCTGGCCAAAACCAGACCCACCAGCACCGTGGCCACCATCAGCGCCCGTGGAACGGGCCCGAGATGCTCCAACAAGCCGATCATCTGTTCACTCTCCTGCCAGTACGCCAATCCCCAAGACGACAGATACACAGCACCAATGGCGAAAGTATACACGAGAACCTTTGTCAAGACAAATGGGCGCGAGGCCTGTTGGCAAAGGCCCGGGCTTGCCGCTTCGACAGAAGTGTGATAGACTCCGTTGGCCCGCTGTCTGGGCCGCCGGCAAGGTCGACCAGCCGTCTGGCCTGGTCCTCGGCGATCTCGTGCCACGAGGAGGCGTACCTGTGTTGAGAAGCCGCTTTCTGGTTGCTGGACTGATGCTGCTCCTGGCCCTGGCCGGCTTGGCCGGTTGCGCCGGCGGCGTCGCGGCCCCACTGACTCAAGACGCCCTGAAGGGGGCTGAGTTCCGGTCTGAGATGGCTGCTCAGGGCACGGTGCGGCTGGTGGATGGGCAGTACGAAGAAG
>JAAYZY010000222.1 GCA_012514615.1 Chloroflexota bacterium
CTCCTGTTGGCCACAGGGATGCTATCGTACTTCAGGCGACGGGGGTGGCTGTAGACGCCCAGCCCATGGGCCCGATTCTTGCACCCTGAGCAGAGGGGAAGGCGCGCCGGTAGCGTAGGTCACGCTGCCCAGCAGAGAGCGGAGGTGTGGGGGATGAGCGGCTTGGTAACCACAGCGGAAGGATGGCGGTTCGTTGGCGGGCACATCGTGCGCGAACCAGCCGGGCTGCTGGCCGAAGAGCGCGGCCCTCTCGCCGCCAGCGGGCGTGGGCGCGGCAATCTCTACCTCCTGGTGGATGTGGAAGGCCCGACCGAGGGCCGCGACGACGTTGCGCAGAGGCTGGCACAAGCCATGAGCGAGGCCTACCGCAGCCAGCGCGGCAGCATCACCGGCAGCCTGCGCGCCGCCATGCAGGCCGCCAACCGCGCCCTGCTGGAAGAGAACGCCTCGCTGCCTCACGGTAGGCAGCGGGCCGCGTCGGCTGCGTGCTTGGTGCTGCGCGGCGCCGATGCCTATGCGGCCCACGTGGGCGATGTGCTCACCTTGGTGGTTGGCGATGAACCGCTGCAGCTCTTCCAAGAAAGCGGCCGGCTGGGCGGTCTGCGCCTGGGCCTGCAGCGGGAGATGGAGCCTTCATTCTTCCACGCGGACCTGCACACAACCCAGACGATTCTCCTGGCCAGCGGCAGCCTGCTGGACGTGATGCCCGGCGGCCAGGTGGCTGCCCTCATCAAAACGAAGGGCCTCACCGCCGCCCTGCCAGCGGCGCTGGCTTCCAGCCGGGCTGACCTCCTGGCCCTGGGGGTAGAGCTGAGCGGCGACTTGCCGGAGGCCGCCGAAAGCCCGCGGGCCCGCTTGGGCGCGGCCAACCGTTCGGGCGAACCAGCAGCCGGCGGCGGCGTGGAGGTGGGGGCGCGGGGCGGCCAGTTCTTCCGCTCGGTGGGCCGGGCCCTGCGCACCGTGCTGCTAGGGGCCGTAGGCGGCCTGGTTCTGCTGGTCCGGGGCGCCATCACCCTGCTGACGCGGCTGGTACCGCCAGCCGTGGAGCGCCAGACCGAGGCAAGCGTCGCAGCTCCGCCGACCCGAGCTCGCTCCCGCCGCAAGGTGGGTCTGTGGCCGGTGGTGTTGGCCCTGGCCATCCCTCTGGCGGTGGCCTTGGTGGCCGCGGCCGTCTACTGGCAGCGGGGTCAAGAACGAGAGGCGCTGTTCCAAAGCCTGCTGACCGAGGCCCAGACAGCCTACGCTCAAGCCGCGCAAGCCCCCGACCCCACCCAGATGCGCTCTCAGTACCTTCTGGCCCTCAGCCGGGCCAACCAGGCCGAGCAGATCAACCCCGGCACCGAAGAGGTGCGCCTGCTGCGTGAGGGGATCGGGGCACAGATCAGGCAGGTGGACCGCGTGCAGCCCTTGTATGCCCTTTCGCCCCTCTGGACCTACTCCGACCCCAACGCTCGGCCTGGGCGAGTGGTGAACCAAGGGCAAGACCTCTTCGTGCTGGATCGCGGCGCCAGCCAGGTGCATCGCCATGTACTCTCGGAGACGCGGGAGGTGCTGGCGGAGGGCAGCGAGGACGAAATC
>JAAYZY010000223.1 GCA_012514615.1 Chloroflexota bacterium
ACCTGCGCTTCTACCAGAACTTCCTGCGCGTCCCCATCCTGCGGGGCCTGGTGAACCGGCTGGCCATGCCGTTGAACCTGCTGGTGGCGCACCAAGACCGCCGGGTGGTGGTCACCCAAGAGCCCAAGGCCAGCGGCCTCACCCTCGGCGAAAAGCTGGTACAGGGCGACCGCCCCATCGTTGCCTACCGCACACGCCGCCAAGAGCTGCAGCAAGAAGCCGGTCGAGCAGGCTAGGTCCGCCGGCTTGACAAGGGGGCCGCCCTGTGCTACCATGCGGCCCACAGAACAGCGCACACAGGGTGCCATCATGTCGTTCAGCGCCAACGCCAAGAAGCAGGGCAAGTGCAAGAAGCCAGACCAGCGGTCTGGATAGTTGCGTTGGCCTGCCTAACCAGAGCACAAGGCCCGCTTCTCCAGACCACCGGGGAAGCGGGCTTTTTTGTTGCCCAAAGAGGGTTGCGACCCATGCCAGCAGCACCATGCTGCCCACCTTCAACCGCCGCCAAGCGGGGCAAGAGCAAGAAGCCGGACGCCGAGTCTGGCCTGCTGCGTATGCCCTAGACACTCAGGCAGCCGCAGGGAGCGCCCCAGACTCGGGAACCGGGTCTGGGGCGCTCCTTCTTGTGGCCGGATGGGTCAGCAGCCCGTATGATCGAGGACCAACAACTGCAAGGGAGGGGCGCCATGCGCATCGCGATGCTGATTTCCCGCCTCCGAGCTGAAGAGAAGCTCCTGCTGGAGGCCATGGACCGACGCGGTCTGGCGGTGGAGCGCCTGAACGACCGCTCCCTCATTATGGAGCTGGGGCAGCGCAGCCTGGACTACGACGTGGTCTTGGACCGCTGCATCAGCCACACCCGAGCCCTGAGCGCCCTGCGGGTGCTCAACGACTGGGGAATCCCCACCGTCAACCCCTGGTCGGTGGTGGCCACCTGCGGCGATAAGCTGGTCACCAGCAGCCTGCTGGCGCGGGCCGGCATCCCCACCCCTCGCACGCTGGTGGCCTTCACCCCCGAAGCCGCTCTCGAGGCCATCGAGGACCTCGGCTACCCGGCTGTGTTGAAGCCCCCGGTGGGCTCGTGGGGCCGGCTCCTTTCCAAGGTGGATGACCCGGATACCGCCGAAGCGGTGCTGCAGCACAAGGCCAACCTAGGCGGCCCGCAGCACAACATCTTCTACATCCAGGAGTACATCCACAAGCCAGACCGCGACATCCGCGCCTTCGTGGTGGGCGGCGAGACGGTGGCCGCCATCTACCGCCACTCCGAACACTGGATCACCAACACGGCCAGGGGGGGCCGGGCCACCGCCTGCCCGCTGACGCCGGAGCTCAGCGACCTGTGTCGGCGCGCCGCCGAGGCCGTGGGCGGCGGCGTCCTCTCGCTGGACCTGTTCGAGCACCCGGAGCGCGGTTTCCTGGTCAACGAAGTGAACCACACCACCGAGTTCCGCAACAGCATCGCCCCCACCGGGGTAGACATCCCCAGGCGCATTGTGGATTACCTGGTGGCTGTCGCGCAGGGGCAGGCGACAGCCCCCGAGCCCACGGCCTGAGGCCGCGCCAGGCCGCTTGCCCCCCACGACGCCCGTGCTATAATGGCAACTGCCACTGCAGTCAACAAGGGTGACACAGCACACAAGCCTGGGCCCACGGGCGAGGAGGGGGAGATGTCGTGCGAGAAGAAGTTCATCCGCTGCCTGCGCAGCCACGGCTTTCGCCTGACGCCTCAGCGGGAGATGGTTCTGTCGGTGCTGCACGAGATCGAGGGGTTCGCCACCGCTGAGGAGATCTACCAGCGGGTGCAGGCCCTCAGCGCTTCGGTAGACATCTCCACCGTCTACCGCACCCTGGACCTGCTGCAGGGCTTCCACCTGGTGGCGGCAGTGGAGCAAGTCGACGGCCAGCGCCGCTACGAGCTCTTGGGCGTACACGGCCCGCACCTGCACATGGTCTGTCGCATCTGCGGCGAAGTGATGGGGGCCGACTTGGAGGCAGCCCAGGCGCTGGCCGCCACCTTGGAACAGCAGTACGGCTTCCAGGTGGATGTGGAGCAGTTGGGCATCTCGGGGATCTGCCCAAGCTGCCGCCTGGCGCAGCAAGCCGCCCCGATCGAATAGCCGCGCCGACGCATCGGCTGGACGGAGGGAGATACCGATGGAGGGTGAGGTGCTAGTGGCCTACGCCACCAAGTACGGGGCAACAGCCGAGATCGCCGAGCGGATCGGGCAGGCGCTGCAGCAAGCCGGCGCGCCAGCCCAGACGCTGCCGGCAGCCCAGGTGGCCGACGTGGCCTCCTACCGCGCTGTGGTACTGGGCAGCGGAGTCTACGCCGGCCAGTGGCGGCGTGAGGCGGTGCGCTTCCTGCAAACCCACCAAGAGGCGCTGGCCCAGCGGCCGGTCTGGCTCTTTTCCAGCGGCCCCACAGGCATGGGCGACCCGCTGACCCTGACCCAGGGCTGGCGCTTCCCGACTGCCCAGCAAGCCTTGGCCGACCGCATCGCGCCCCGTGACACAGCCGTCTTCCACGGGGCGCTGGACCCCAAGAAGCTCAACCTGCTGGAGCGGCTGCTGAGCAAGGGCATCAAGGCGCCGATGGGGGACTTCCGCGACTGGCCAGCCATCACGGCCTGGGCTGTGGGGATCGCCGAAGCCCTGCGCCGCTAGGGTTCGGCCGTTCGCCGCGGCTGACTCAGAGGTCTTTGCGCATGGTGGTGGCCGCAGCGAAACCCATGGCTCGGGCGAAGGGGTAGCGGGTGGTCTTGGTGGCCACAAAGCCCAGGCGCTCGTACAGGCGCTGCGCGTCGGGGTTCGTGTCCACCACCTCCAGCCAGACGGCGCGGTGCCCCCGCTGCCGACCGTAGGCGAAGACCGCCTCCAGCAGGCGCGTGCCCACGCCCTGGCCACGCGTTGCCTCATCCACGCACAGGCTGTCCAACAAGAGCGGCTCGTCGTGCAGGCCGCTGAACAGGAAGCGCATCCACAGGTAGGTGCGCAGCCCAGTCCAGGGGCGGAAGGCGCTCAAGAACGGGCCCAGGCGCAGCCGGAAGAGCGGCCGCCCATCCACCTGCAGCCCAGCCAGGCCCACCGGCTCTCCACCGCTCAGGGCCAACAGCACCTGGTCTGCCTGCAGCATCGCCGGCAGTACCGCCTGGGCGCTCTGTCGATCCATGACCGGCCGGAACTTCTGGCGGAAGGCGTCGTACAGGATCTCCACGGCGCGGCCGCGCCACTCGTCTGGCACCCCTTCCACGATCTGCAGCGCGGCGTCAGCCATTCCCACCTCCTGCCGGCAATTGTACCGCGACCGACCGCCCCAGCGCAACCCACCAAGAGCGGGGGGGCCAGGCGTTGTCTTCGGCGAGGGTTGGGTGTATAATGGAGTCAGCCGCGCTGGCCGTCCCTGAGCTGCGGCTCGGCGGCTGGACCACTGGCCACCCAGCCGCGCTGGCACATGGTTGCGGGCAGCCCCCCTGGGCCGCAGACGAACAAGGAACCAAGTCATGCCAACACCAGCATCGCCCTATGCCACCCTTTTCGGAGAGGGGCTGATCGCCGAGGCCAGCCGCGCCTTCCCGGCCCGCTATGCCGCAGTCACCACATCAACGCCTTGGCGGCTGGCGGCCCCGCTGCTGCACCACCCCCCCACCGAGACGATCTTGGTGAGCGAGCTGGAGATGGCCTACCTGGAAGGCATCCTGGAGAGTCTGGGCCCAGTGGAGGCGTTCGTGGGCGTGGGGGCTGGCATGGCGGTGGACGCGGCCAAGTACCTGGCCTGGCGCCGCGGCCTGCCCCTCTTTCAGATCCCGACCACGCTGTCGTCCAACGCTCCCTTCGCCCCCTTTGCCGGGGTGCGCAACGCCCCGGTGCGGCCTATCGGCTACATCCTGCCCCAGGCCACCTTGGTAGACCCGCTCCTGATCCGTCAGGCCCCCCGGGCCCTGAACCTGGCCGGGGTCGCCGACATCTTGGCCGTACACACCGCCCTGGGCGACTGGCGCCTGGCCGCGGCCCGCGGAGCGCCGCCGCCCTGGAACGCGGCCGTGGCTCGGGAAGCGGCCTCGTGGATCGACCGGACAGAGGCGGCCATCGACGAGATCGTCCGCCTGACCACCCCGGGCATTCGCCTGGTGACAGGGCTGTATGAAGCCCAGGGTCAGACGCTGCTGGACGCGCCCAACGACACCTTCTTGGGCGGGTCGGAGCACCTCTGGGTGCAGAACCTCGAGCGGCTGACCGGCCGGCACTTCATCCACGGCGAGGTGGTGGCCCTAGGCGTGCTCATCGGCGATTGGGTGCTGTGCCACGAGCCGAAACGGATGCTGCGCCTCATCCAGCGGCTGGGCATCCGTCACCGGCCGGCAGACCTGGCGCTCAGCACCGAGACGATCCGCGCCACCCTGGAGACGCTGCCGGACTTCCTGGCCTGGCGAGGCGCCTCCCGCTACTCCTGG
>JAAYZY010000020.1 GCA_012514615.1 Chloroflexota bacterium
AGCCACTCCAAGCGCTTGGGCGTGAAGCGGTTCGACGGCCAGGCCGTGCGCTGCGGGACCATCCTGGTGCGCCAGTGCGGCACGCGCATCAAGCCTGGCGAGAACGTGGGTGTCGGTAGAGACTACACCCTCTTCGCGCTGATCGATGGCTGCGTGAAGTTCGAGCCCGTGGGTGAGGGGCGCCGCAAGGTGAGCGTGTACCCGGCCGCGTAGCCGGGAGGCGGGAATCCTCCCTTCGCCGGGAGCAGACGCCGATTTGAGGAAGGTTCACTACCATGAAGAGCGATATCCATCCGAAGTACTATCCCGACGCCAAGGTCACTTGCGCTTGCGGGAACGTCTTTACCACCGGCTCCACCAAGCCGGAGCTGCGCACCGACGTCTGCTCGGTCTGTCACCCGTTCTTCACCGGGGAGCAGCGTATTGTGGACACGGCCGGCCAGGTGGACCGCTTTATCCGCCGGCTGGAGCGCAAGACCGCGCTGGTAGACGAGGCCGAGAAGCAGGCGGCCGAGACCAAGAAGTCGCGGACCAAGCGGCCCAAGGCCATCGCGCTGGTGGACGAGGGCGCAGCCAACCAGGAATAGCCTGGGAGGCAGGGACTGTTTGCCAACAGAGGGGTGGGCCCAGCCTGCCCCTCGTCTTTTTCCCATGAGTGGGTGGACGCGCGAGGAGCAGGCAGAGGCCATGGGGGAGTCCAGCTTCGGTTCGGTGGAAGTGGTTTGCGGCAGCATGTTCAGTGGCAAGACGGAAGAGCTGATCAGGCGGGTGCGCCGCGCCCGTATCGCCCGACAGAAGGTGCAGGTGTTCAAACCCAGCGTGGACATCCGCTACCAGACTGAGAAGGTCTCTTCCCACAACGGGATGCATTGGGACGCCATCCCGGTCGGCCGGGCCGAAGCGATCTTGGACCTGCTGGAACCAGACACTACGGTGGTGGCCATCGATGAGGCCCAGTTCTTCAACCTGGAGATCGCGAAGATCTGCGAGCGGTTGGCCGACCAAGGGCTGCGGGTGATCGTGGCAGGGCTGGACATGGACTTTCGGGGTGAGCCGTTCGGTGCCATGCCGCAGCTCATGGCCCAGGCCGAACACGTGGACAAGCTGCAGGCGATCTGTGTGGTCTGCGGCCGACCGGCCAGCCGCACACAGCGGCTCATCGACGGGCGCCTGGCCTCCGTGGACGATCCGGTGATCCTGGTGGGTGCCAGCGAAGTCTACGAGGCGCGCTGCCGGCACTGCCACGAGGTGCTGGGGCGAGAGCGCTGACGACCCTTCGTGGCCCGGTCGTCAGGGCGAAACCGGCTGGGGTTGACAACCGGCCCCCTGGCGCGCTATAGTAAGGGCAGCAGATGTTGAAGTGGGGAGGTGCAGCATGACCACATTCATCCTGCTGACCAAAGTCTCCAGCGAAGGGGCCAGGCAGGTGCGTTCCCTGGCCGAGATGGACCGCCGTTTCTCCGACGAGCTGGGGCGCAGTTGCCCAGAGGTGAAGCGGGTGGCCAGCTACGCCTTGCTGGGCGCGTACGACTTCCTGCACATCTTCGAAGCGCCAGACGCCCACAGCGCGGCCAAGGTCGCCCTCATCGCCAACACCTTCGGCGTCACCACCACGCAAACCCTCACAGCCATCCCATTCAGCGAATTCGACGCGATCGTCAGCCAGATCTGAGAGACGGTTGTCCAGACACAGGCAGGGCCTTCCCTGTCTTCGGGGAAGGCCCTTGCGCGTGTTCCATTCGTCGGGTGGGCACCCAGGCCGGGGCGGTCTGCTGGGGCTAGCGCAGGCCGTGCGCGGCCTCGGCCGCTGTGAGCGACTCTTCGAAGATGGCCAGCCCTTCGTCTACCAGGTGACCGGGGATGGTCAGCGCCGGCATGAAGCGGATGGTGCACATGCCGCAGCCGATGATCAGGAGCCCGCGCTGGTAGGCTTCCTGGATCACCTGCTCGCGCAAGGCAGCGGCCGGCTCTTTGGTCTCCCGATTCAGGACCATCTCCACGCCCACCATGAGCCCCAGGCCCCGCACATCGCCCAGGCAGGGATGGCGGCTCTGCATCCCCAGCAGCCGTTCGCGAATCCGTTCGCCTTGCCGACGGGCATTGTCCATGGCGCCCTGTTCGATGAGGCGGATGGTGGCCATGGCTGCGGCGCAGGAGACGGGGTTGCCGCCGAAGGTGTTGCCGTGGGAGCCGGGCTCCCAGGTCATGACTGACTTGCGGGCCACCATGGCCCCCAGCGGCATGCCGGAGGCGATGCCCTTGGCCAGGGCCATGATGTCTGGCTCCACGCCCCAGTGTTCCGAGCCGAACCACTTGCCGGTGCGCCCGAAGCCGGTCTGCACCTCATCCATCACCAGGAGGAGGTGGTGGCGGTCGGCCACCTCCCGCAGCCGCTGGTGGTAGCCGGGCGGCGGCACCACATAGCCGCCTTCCCCCTGCACCGGCTCCACGAAGATGGCAGCCACGTCTTCCGGGGGCACGTAGTAGCGGAAGAGCGTGTCTTCGATGTACTTGAGGCAGTGCAGGTCACAGGCCGGGTAGGTGAGGTTGTAGGCGCAGCGGTAGCAGTAGCCGTAGGGGATGTGGGTGACCCCGGGCACCAGGGGCGAGAAACCGGCGCGCTGCACGTACTTGGAGGCGGTGAGGGATAGGGACCCCATGCTGCGGCCGTGGAACGAGCCGATGAAAGCGATCATCCGGGTGCGCCCGGTGTGGTAGCGGGCCAGCTTGAACG
>JAAYZY010000224.1 GCA_012514615.1 Chloroflexota bacterium
TACATCGACATCCGCTCGGCCGGCAAGCGCTACGAGGAGTTCGTGCAGCGGGCCATGGAGGAGGACCGCGTCGTCTACCTGAGGGGCAAGGCCAGCCGCGTCTTCCGCGAGGGCGACAAGGTGGTGGTCTGGGGCGTGGATACCCTGGCGGGTCGGTCGGTGCAGATCAGCGCCGACCTGGTGGTGGTGGCCCCGGCCATGATCCCCCAGGCCGGCGCGCTGGAGCTGGCCCGCTGCTTTGGCGCGGCGGTGGACACGCTGGGTTTCTTCTGCGAGGCCGACCGCAACCTGGACCCGGTGGAAAGCGGCCGGGCGGGCGTGTTCCTGGCCGGGACAGCGGTGGGGCCCAAGGATATTCCGGAGACGGTGGCCCAGGCCAGCGCCGCGGCGGGCAAGGTGCTGGCCCTCTTCAGCCGCTGGGGGGCCGCCGAAGGGTAGGGGCCGTGCGGTGTTGGGGGCAAGGCACGCCTTGTCCATCTGTCATGCCCGCGGACGCGGGCATCCATCTATATGGACTCCGGCTTGCCCGGGAATGACAGAGCGGACGGCGCATCCGCAAGATGAGGAGCCATATGCCCAGGATCGGCGTCTTCGTGTGCCACTGCGGCGCCAACATCGCCGGCACGGTGGACGTGGAGCGGGTGGTGCAGGAGGTGCAGGCCCACCCGGACGTGGTTTACGCCGCCCACTACACCTACATGTGCTCCGACCCCGGCCAGACCCTCATCCGTGAGACCATCGTGCGGGAGGGGCTGGACGGCGTCGTGGTCGCCGCCTGCTCGCCGAGCATGCACGAGGCCACCTTCCGCCGCGCCTCCCGCGACGGCGGCCTGAACGCCTACCGCTGCGAGATCGCCAACATCCGCGAGCAGGTCAGTTGGGTGCACCAGGGTCAGCCCGAAGCCGCCACCCGCAAGGCGGTGGAAGTCGTCTGGACCATGATCGAGAAGGCGCGGCAGGACGAGGCCCTGATCCCACTGGAACTGCCGGTGGTGAAGCGGGCCCTGGTGATCGGCGGCGGGGTGGCCGGGCTGAGCGCGGCCTTGGGGATCGCCCACGCCGGCTTCCCGGTCGTCTTGGTGGAGCGGGAGGCGCATCTGGGCGGCCGCCTGCGGGAGCTGGCCAGCCTCTACCTGGACGGGCGGGCCGATCCCCTGGCCCCGCGCCTGGCCGCAGTGGAGGTCCACCCCCAGATTACCGTGCTCACCCAGGCGGAGGTGGCGTCGCTGGGCGGCTACGTGGGCAACTTCCATGCTCTGGTGCGCCAGGGCAACCAGACGGTGGAGATCGACGCCGGGGCGGTGGTGGTGGCCACCGGCTTCAGCCTCTACCCCCAGCAGGCCATGGGCGAGTACGGCGGCGGCGAGATCGCCGATGTCGTGGACGCTCTCCAGTTCGAGCGGATGCTGGCCGCGGGGGCCCTGCGCCGGCCGTCCGACGGCCGAACGCCCCGCTCGGTAGTCTGGGTGCAGTGCGCCGGCAGCCGCGACCCGGAGCTGCACAAGCCCTACTGCTCCAAGATCTGCTGCATGTACGTGGCCAAACAGGCGTTGGCCTACCGCCAGCGGGTGCCGGACGGCCAAGCGGTGGTCTTCTACATCGACATCCGCAGCGGCGGCAAGGGCTACGAGGAGTACGTCCAGACGGCCATGGAGGAGGGGCGGGCCCTCTACCTGCGGGGCAAGGTGAGCCGGCTCTTCCCGGCCCAGGGGGGCGTGGCTGTGTGGGGCGTCGACACCCTCTCGGGCAAGCCGCTGGAGGTGCTGGCCGACCTGGTGGTGCTGGCCTCGGCTGCCGTGCCGCGGGAGGGTGCGGCGGAGCTAGCCCGCACCCTGCGGGTGGGCGTCGACGAGCACGGCTTCTTCAGCGAGGCCCACCCCAAACTGCGGCCGGTAGAGTCGCTCACGGCGGGGGTCTTCCTGGCCGGGGCAGCGCAGGCGCCCAAAGACATCCCCGAAGCGACGGCCCAGGCCGGCGGGGCAGCGGCCAAGGTGATTGCCCTCTTCTCCCAGCGGCGTTTGGTGATGGAGCCCACGGTGGCCTACGTGGAGCGGGATCTCTGTTCCGGCTGTGGGCTGTGCGTGCCGGCCTGCCCCTACGAGGCCCGCGCCGTGCACCCTGCGCTGCCCGTAGCCACGGTGAACGAGGCGCTCTGTCAGGGCTGCGGGGCTTGCGTGGTCGCCTGCCCCAACAAGGCCAGCCGCCTACGCAACTACACGCCAGACCAAGTGCTGGCCATGTTGGAGCCGTACCTAACCAGGGAGTGATGGTGCGGCGTGGCGCGGGGGCTTACCCCGCCCACCTGGAGGGGGTCTGCGGCGGCCATCCGCCGGGGCCAAAGAATCGACTACAGGAGGATGAGCGATGCAGGTCGGCAACATCGTAGGGCAGCCAGGGAAGAAGGTGCACGGCCGCTTGTTGGCTGGCCACACCACAGCCGGGATCCCAGTGGAGCTGCCGGTAACGTTGGTGATGGGGGCCAAGCCGGGCAAGACGTTGGTGGTGAGCGGCGGCGTCCATGGGCGCGAGA
>JAAYZY010000225.1 GCA_012514615.1 Chloroflexota bacterium
CCTTGGCGTAGAACACGGTGGCCTCTTGGTCGGTGGAGGCGTTGAAGTAGCCGCCGACCCCCTCAATGGCCAGGGCCAGATCTTTGGGGGTGGGGTAGTCTCGGGTGCCCTTGAAGACCATGTGCTCCACCACGTGGGAGACCCCAGCCAAAGCGTCGTCTTCGTAACGCGACCCCACTGCCAGGAAGAGCGCACAGCTTACCGACAGGGCGTTGGGCATCTCAGAGGTGATCACGCGCAAGCCGTTGGGCAAGCGATGCAGCTGGTAGTCGTTTCCCGGCAGTCGATGGGTCATTTCTCCTCCAAGGCGCGCAAGGCCTGCTCAGCCTGCGCTTTCCAGGCGCTGTCCACAGGGAACTCCAGGAAGCGGCGCAGGCTCTCGGCAGCCTTCTCTTCCTCGCCTTGTTCGGTGTAGGCGAACCCCAGGCCCAGGTAGACCTGAGGGAGCTCCGGGTCGGCGGATCGGGCAGCCTCGAAGCGTCTCACCGCTTCACTCACTCGGCCCTGGGCCAGGAGCGTGGCGCCCAGGTTGTAGAGGATCTCGGCGTCGTCCGGCTGGAGCTTCAGGGCCTTCTCGAACAGCTCCAGCGCCTCGCCGAAGCGCCTGGCTTGGTAGAGCACGAACCCCAGGTTGGAGAGAGCGTCGGGGTCGTTGGGTTGCTGTTCCAGCACCTGCCGGTAGACCCGCTCAGCGTCATCCAAACGCTGGGCTTGAGCGTAGGCGTTCCCCAGGGCGAACAGGATGTGGGGCGACGTAGGGGCGCCGCTGAGCCCTTGCTCCAGCAGGGAGACGGCCCCGTCGATGTCGCCATCCTCCACCAGTCGCTTGCCCTCGTCCATCAGCGCTGCTTCCACATCTGTGGGGGTCGGCGGTGCAGCCGGACGGACGTTGGCGCACCCGGTGAGGCTCACCGCCAATGCCAGCAGCAGGATCAGGGCGGCGGGCTTACGGCCTATGCTCATCTCTCGCCCTCCTGGCTATCCTTCGTCCGCGGCAGTGGCCGGCTCCATCAGCACCACCTGTGTGTCTTGGGGCAGACTCTGGGCGGTCACTTTCAGGGAGCTCACGGCCTCGGGCTGGGGCAGCCCCATCTCCTTGAGGAACTTGCCGATCGGGTCCAGCTTCACCGCCAGGCCTGGCGTGTGGTAGCGCATCGGCACCACAATGCGCGGCTCCACCTGGCTGATGACTTCCGAGGCCCGAGCGGCGTCCAAGGTGGAGCCGCCGCCCACGGGCACCAGCAGCACCGAGACGTCGGTGAGCATCTCTGTCTGTGCTTGGGTCAGGGGGTGGCCCAAGGAACCCAGGTGGCATATCGAGACGTCGTCGAACTCGAAGAGGAACAGGGTGTTTCCGCCGCTCTTCGCACCCTTCTTGTCGTCATGGTAGGTGGCGATGCCGCTGACGAAGACGCCTTGCACCTCATACTCGCCCGGGCCTTCCAGTACTTTGCGGTATCCCCGCACACCCTTCACGAAGTTATGGGTGGGGTGGTTGTGGCTTACGGTCACGATGTCGCCGCGCAGACGGGGCAGGCGGTAGCCGAGGGACTGGTCGTAGGGGTCGGTGATGATGGCGATGCCCCTGTCTCGCAGACGGAAGCAGGCGTAGCCGTACCAGGTGATCTCCATAGCGTGCAGGGTCCTCCCCTCAGGTGGTCAACGGATAGGGCATCGGCCCCATCCCAAGATTATACACGAAGGGGAGGAAAAGCGGAAATGCCGCGGGCGAACCTAGGCCAGAGCTTGGGTCTGGGTGTGGGCGACGAAGCGGCTCAGGGTATCCCGGAGCTTGGGGGAGGGGGCTAGGGCGAAGACCGCGCTGCCGCTCAGGCGGTGCGCCTGGACGACGCCCATGATGGCCAGGTCTTGCAGCTCACGGGCGACGGTCTGGGGGCGGCGGCCGATGCGCCGGGCGATAGCCTCGGCCGTGTCCCGCGTGTAGGTGTTCTGGCCGAAGAAGAGGAGCAGATCCCACTTCAAGGGGCCGCTGGCATAGCGGTGGACGAAGCTGAGCAGCTCCACATCGATCTCGAACTCTTCCGCTGCTGGCGGATGCACGGTCAGACTCCCCCCATGGTGGCTCCTCGGGCAGGCATCCCCCTCAGACCGAACCGCCGCGCCGAGGCTCTTTGGGCGTCAGGCGCTTCAGGCCCCCCATCCAGCGGGGTGGCCGTTGCGCTGTTGCCTTTTCGCTGCCCCTAGTATATGATGGCTGGGGCAAATGGTCAATAGGCGATTAGTACCAGCCTTGGCTCGGCCGGGCAGAGGGAAGCATGGGCCAAGAGATCGCTGTACCGGCAGAGTGGCTGTCGCTGGACCCGGCCTCACTGGGCCGGCGCATTATGGTGCTGGGGGCTAGCGACAGCGGCAAGAGTACCTTCGCCGGCTACCTCTTCCAAAGGGTGCAGGCCGATGGCCGGGATGCAGCGTTCTTGGATGCCGACTTGGGCCAGAGCACCGTGGGCCTACCTACCACGGTGAACCTGGCCGCGCCGCAAGGGCCACTGCGGCTGGTTCAGGAAGGCGCTCCGTTCCCGCCGAGGCCGGGCGGCAGCTCCTTCGTTGGGTCGGTGACGCCGCGTGGGTATCTGTTGCCGCTCCTGGTGGGGTGCGCGCCTCCAGGTGTTGGCGGCGGCCCTGGGTGCGCAGGTCACCGTGATCGACACCGGCGGGTTGGTGGCACCCGCCCAGGGCGGGCTGGCCCTGAAGCAGTGGAAGATCGCCCTGCTGCAGCCTGATGCGGTGGTCTGCTCGGGGGATGTGGGGGAGCTGCGCCCGCTGTTGGAGCCGCTGCGCGCCAGTGGGGCGGGCGCCGTGTGGGAGTTGCCTCGCTCGAAGCACGTGCAGCGCCGGGACCGCACGTATCGCGCCGCCCGTCGTGAGCGCCTTCTGGCCGCCTACTTGGCCCACCTCTCAGTCGTGACCTTCTCTTGCCGCACCACCGCCATCTTCAACCTGGCCGACGCCGACCCGGGGCGGCTGGCCTCGTCCTGGCCTTGGACGTCATCCAGGCCCCGGCCAATGGCGGAGCTTTGGCTGTGCGCACACCGCTGAGGGACATCTCGGCGGTGCGGAGCCTGCGGGTAGGCGCTGCCTACCTGCCGTCAGCAGCTCTTCATCTATAGCAGGGGCATCTGCATCTCACTCCGTTCCACAATGGGGTCCAAGTCCAGGATGGCTGGCAGTCGGGCGCGGCTAAGCGCCTCGGGGGCCTCTGCCAGGCGGCGCAGGTGCCGGGCCTTGACCAACCGCCAGCGCCCCCGGCGCAGCAAGGGGGCCAGCCAAGGCGCCCAGGCTTGCCGGCGGAGCAGGAGGGCCGAGCGCCCGCCAGGAACAACCAGACAGCGGTGGGCGGTAGGCGGCCCCACGGCGCTGCCCACCGCGATGGGCAGCAGCGACGAGGTCCAAGAAATGGCGAACAGGTAGGCCGGCTCCCCTGCCTCCATCCAGCCGACGGCGAACGGCGGCGGCAAGGGCGCGACCGTGCCGCTGGTTGGCGGGAGTGGGTCCCACGAAGCGCCGTGGTTACCCAGGTTGGCCGCACGCCGTAGGACGTCGAAGCCCAGGGCGGCGCCCAG
>JAAYZY010000226.1 GCA_012514615.1 Chloroflexota bacterium
CCTGGAACGCGGCATTCTGCGGCCCCACGTCCGGCGGATCCGCCAGGTGTATCATGAGCGCTGTGACGCCATGATCGCGGCGATGGAGCGCTACTTCCCGGAGGAGGTCACCTGGGCCCGCCCAGACGGCGGTCTCTTCCTGTGGCCGCGCATGCCAGAGCACGTGGACAGCGAGAAGCTGCTTCAGGTGGCGGTGGAAGAGAAGGTGGCGTTCGTCCCCGGGTTTGCCTTCTATCCGGATGGGCGGGGCCGCAACGCCATGCGCCTGAACTTCTCCAACGCCACCCCCGAGCAGATCGAAGAAGGGATCAAGCGCTTGGGGCGGGCGATCAAGCGGGAGATCGGGTAGCAGTCGACGGCATGGTCGCAGGGGGACCGATCCATGGTCGAGCCGCGAGTGGTAGAGAGTGAACTGCGCGCCCGCTACGCTGAGACCGATGCCCAAGGCGTGGTCTACTACGCCAACTACTTGGTCTGGTTCGAGGTGGCCCGCGTGAACTACCTGCGGGCCGCCGGCCAGGACTACCGCCAGTGGGAAGCCCGGGGCTTCGGCATCGCCATCGCCCAGGCCCTGTGCAACTACCACGCCCCTGCCCGCTTCAATGACCCCATCACCCTGCGGGTCTGGGTCAGCGAAGTGGGCGCCACCAGCTTCCGTTTTCAGTACCAGGCCCGACACGCCGAAACGGGCGCCCTCCTGGCCGACGGTCACACCGTTCAGGTCTTCATTGACCTCAACGATGGGCGTCCCATCCCCATTCCCTCTGAAGCGCGCCGAGTCTTGGACCCCGAGGCACCCCAGCCCTCGGGCGTCTGCCCTTCCTAAGGGCGTTGGCCATCACAAGGAGGCGGCACATGTCTCTGGCTCCCTTTGGCGGCCTCATCCTCCACGGGTTCACCTCCAGCCTGGATTGCGTGAGCCCGCTGATCCCTGTGATGGAGAAGCACGGTCTGCCCTACCGCATGCCGGTGCTGCGGGGTCATAGCACCCAGCCAGAGGACCTGCGGGGTGTTGGCTGGCGAGACTGGTACGCCGATGCCGAAGCCGCGCTGCAGGACCTTCTGGGCGAAGCCGAGAAGGCCATCGTCATGGGCCTCTCCATGGGTGGGCTGGTCGCCCTGCAGCTGGCCGGCGACTACCCGGACCGCGTCGGCGGGTTGGTCTGCATCGCCGCGGCCCTGCGAGTGAACAACCCGCTAGCCCCCGGCGAAGCCTTCAGCTTCCTTCGCCCAGTGGTGGCCCGGCTCATCAGGAAGTGGCCCATGCCCCCCAACTACGCCGACAAGGCGTTGGAGAAGTGCGACACCAACTACGCCTGAGCCCCCCTGGACGCCATCAACTCTCTCCTGGAGTACGGCGGTGTGGTTGACGGACGTCTGGACTGGATCTCCGCGCCCGCGCTCATTATCCACTCGCAGCGGGATTCCACCATCAAACCCATCAGCGCCCAGATCATCCACGACAGCATCGCTTCCACCGACAAGGAGCTTGTCTGGTTCCACGAGACGCACCACGAGATGCTGCGGGACAAGGAAAGCGCCCAGGTGGTGGCTGAGGTGGATCGCTTCGTGACTCGGCTGTTGGAGGTTGGGAGCTAGGGACGAGTCGCCCAAGCCCCCCATCAGCGTAGGCGGGCGGGAGATGGTCACCGGCGGTGGGGTTGCCCGCCGCCGGTGATGCTCGTTCTGCGCTCCACAATCGCTTGTCTTTCCCTGCTAGGGTGGCGGCCGGGGGCTTCCCGTGAGTCGGGGCCTCGCCGGGGCGGCTCCCAGCCTACCCCACCCGCACCAGCACCCGCGCTTCCGCCTGGGCCCCCAATCCCCACACGGTGAGGCGGATCGTCACCTCATAGCCGCCCAGGTCTTGGGGCGACCAGAGCGCCAGCACGCCGCCTTGCACCGGTGCGCTGCGCTCCTCGCCGACCAGGATCCAAGACTCTGGTTCATGGCCCAGCCCCACTTCCACCCGGTAGGCCACGAAGCCGGGCCCCCCCGCTGCGCCGATGATCTCCGTGGGGCCGAAGAGCGTATCCCCTTCTTCAGGCGAGATGATCTGCGCCGTGAGCGCCGCAGGCGACACCGGCTCCACCGAGGGAGAGGGCTCAGGCGTCGGGACCGGCGTTTCCACCGGCACAGGCAACGTGGGGCTTGGGAGCGGCGTTTCCACTGGGGGCTCCCAGGTAGCCGTGGGCTCCGGCGTCGCCGTAGGCCACGGCGACGCGGTGGGGTCCAGTGGCCACGTCGCCGTGGGCGCTACGTCTGTGGGTGTGGGCAAGGGTTCGGTGGCCCGAGGCAGACGCGTGCGCGTGGGCCGCGGGGTCCGCGTCGGCGTCTCGGTCGGCGGGGCGTTCTGCACCACCACATGGACGCGGGTTTCCATCAGCGCCCCCCCTTGCGTCTCAGCCACCAGACGCAGGGTGTGGGGAACGTCCAGCAGCCCGCGAGTCTCCCACTGAGCGAGAAGCGCGTCCTGTGCCTCGCCAGAGAAGGGGCCGGCCACCAGCCCCCACCCTTCGGGGTTGAGGCCAACTCCATACTCCACCCGGTACGAGACCAGGCCGGGGACCCGAACCGTGCCCCGAATTGGCACCACCTCCGCCACCTCAGCGCCTTCTTGGGGCGCAGAGAGGAACAGCTCGGCCTGATGCGTGTGCACCGGGCAGGGTCCCTGCGGCGGCAGCGGCAGCCCTTGCTCCTGGGCCCAAGCCGCCGCCTCCGGAGGATACACCAGGAAGACCCGTTCCTCCACCAAGTCCGGCGGGCAGAACTCGGTGGCCAGGCCGCCGGTGGAGCGATCCACCCGCAGGCGCTGGTGGATGTCCTCGCTAGCCGGCCGAGGGCCTTGCCCCTGGGCAAACCACTCCAGCCGTCGCGCTGGGCAGACGTCGCTGGGCAGCGTGCCGCTATCGGCGCAGACTTCCGCCTGGCTCACGCCCGGCGGCGTCAGGAACGAGAGGGACGGCGTTCCCCGCAGCGCCTGGGTCATGAAGGCCTGCCAGATCGGTGCGGCGCCGCTGCTTCCCGAAAGACCAGTCATGGCCGAGTTGTCGGCGTTGCCCACCCACACGCCGGTCACGAGCTTCGGGGTGTAGCCCACAGTCCACACGTCGCGCACGTCATTGGTGGTGCCGGTCTTCACCGCGGCCGGTCGGTCCAGCATCAGGTAGCGCCCGGTTGCGCCGAAGGCCGGCTGGCGGGCTGGCGCGTCGGCCAGCACGTCGGTGATCAAGAAGGCGTGCTCCCGAGAGACCACCTGCTGCCCAGGCTGCTGCTGATGCTCTTCAATAAGCCGTCCAGCGCTGTCTTCCACCCGCATGATGGAGAAGGCCGGGACGCGCACGCCTTCGTTGGCCAGCACACCATAAGCGGCCGCCAGCTCCAACAGAGGCACTTCGCCGCCGCCCAGGGTCAGCGAGAGGCCATAGTCAGGCCTGGTCAGGGTGGTAACGCCCAGCCGCGCCGCCATCTCCTTGAGGCCATCCAAGCCCACGAACTGCAGCGCCCGTACCGCCGGGATGTTCAGCGAGTTGCCCAGCGCCTGGCGCACCAAGACCGGGCCGCGGAACTGCCCATCGTAGTTGCGTGGTCGGTAGGGAGGGTTGGCCCCGTCGGGAAAGTCGGTAGGCACGTCCCACATGAGCGTGGCTGGCGACCATCCTCGCTCGAAGGCCGCCAGGTACGTCAGCGGCTTGATGGCTGAGCCGGGCTGGCGTGGGCTGAGCGCCATGTTGATCTGCCCGGAGATCTCCTCGCTGAAGAAATCGGCGCTACCCACCATGGCCAGAATCTCGCCGGTGGCCGGGTTCAGCGCCACCAAAGCGGCGTTGTGCGCCCCCTGGGCCGACTGGGCTGCCACCTGGGCACCGACGGCCTCCTCAGCCATGCGCTGCAGCCCGCGGTCCAGGGTTGTGGTGACCCGCAGTCCGTTCTTGTAGAGGGCTTGCGGTCCGTAGCGTGTCTCTAGCTGCTCCCGCACGTACTGTGTGAAGTGTGGGGCGTGCATGGTGAGGCTGGC
>JAAYZY010000227.1 GCA_012514615.1 Chloroflexota bacterium
ACGATGTGCTCGCTGGGGGCGTCTTTCTCCTCACAATCCTCGCAGTCGTCTTGGAAGTCGCGCCCGTAGGTGAGGCGGATCTCCACATCTTCCAGCTCCACGCCGTGGTTCTGGGCATAGGTGTGCAGCACGATGGCGGTGCAGGTACCCAGGCTGGAAAGCAGCATCCCATAGGGCGAAAGCGATAGCGCGTGGTGGACTGGGTGCAACTCGTCCGAGGCGTCTTCGTGGGGGTCCGCCGCCTCCAGCCAGGTCTCGTACACTCGGTTTTGATGGACAACGACTCGCTCGGCCATGGGTTCTCCTCCTCTTTGCGTCGGCGCAGCCCGCGGCTGGCTTGCCACTCATGCCTCGGACGCCCTCAGCGGCCGGAATCGCACCCCGCGCTGTTGATTTTCCTGCGCCCATCGGGTATAATGCCCCCGCCTGACGGAGCCAAGAGGAGGTGCAGATGGCCAGTCTGGAACAGCGCATTGCAGTGGCCCGAGGCGAAGCCCCGGCCGACCTGGTGCTGCGTGGGGCGCGCCTGGTGAACGTCCTCTCCGGCGAGATCCACCCCGCCGACGTGGCCATCTGGGACGGCTATGTGGTGGGCTTGGGCGAAGGCTACGAAGGGCAGGAAGAGTTGCACCTGGAAGGGCGCCACCTCTGCCCGGGCTTCATAGACAGCCACCTACACCTGGAAAGCACCATGCTCCAGGTGGGCGAGTTTGCCCGCGCCGCCGTGCCCCGGGGCACCGCCGCGGTGGTAGTAGACCCCCACGAGATCGCCAACGTGGCCGGGCTGGAGGGGATCCGCTACATCCTGGAGTCCAGCGAGGGCGCCGCCCTCACCGTCTACGTCATGCTGCCTTCTTGCGTGCCGGCCACCCACATGGAGAGCGCCGGCGCCGCCCTGCTGGCCGAAGACCTGGCCCCTCTGCTGGCGCACCCGCGCGTCTTGGGCATCGCCGAGATGATGAACTTCCCCGGGGTGCTCTTCCGCGCCCCCGAAGTGCTGGCCAAGATCGCCCTGGCTGGCTCGCGCCCGTTGGACGGTCACGCCCCCGGCCTGACCGGCCGTGACCTCAACGCCTACATCGCCGCCGGCATCCGCTCCGACCACGAGTGCACCAGCTTGGAAGAGGCCCGCGACAAGCTGCGGCGGGGCATGTGGCTGATGCTGCGGGAGGGGACCACCGAGCACAACCTGCGGGACCTGCTGCCCCTGGTCACCCCTCTCAACGCCCACCGCTGCCTGCTGGCCAGCGACGACCGCCACCCAGACGACCTGATGGACAACGGCCACCTGGACCATTCGCTGCGCCTGGCCATGGCAGCCGGGGCCGATCCCATATGGGCCATCGGCATGGCCACCCTGAACGCGGCCCAGTACTTCGGCCTGCGCGAGCGGGGTGCGGTGGCCCCCGGCTACCGCGCCGACCTGGTGGTGCTGGACGACCTGCCGCAGGTGCACGTGGAGATGGTCTTCAAGGATGGCCGACTGGTGGCCCAAGAGGGGCAGCTCCTGCACACCGCCCCGCAGCCGCGGTCAGCGCTCTTGGGCCAGGCCATGCGCATCGCCTGGGAGAAGGTGGACTTCGCTCTGCCAGCCCAAGGGGAGTGGGCGCGGGTTATCCAGGTGCTGCCCGACCAGATCCTGACCCGCTCCCTGGTGGAGCGGGTGAAGGTGGAAGCCGGCCTGGCGGTGGCCGACCCGGCGCGAGACCTGGCCAAGCTGGCGGTCATCGAGCGGCACCATGCCACCGGCCAGATGGCCCTTGGGTTCGCCCGCGGCTTCGGCCTGCAGCGCGGCGCCTTGGCCTCCACCGTGGGCCACGACTCCCACAACCTGGTGGTGCTGGGGACCAACGACGCCGACATGCGGCTGGCCGCTCGGCGCCTGGCAGCGCTTGGTGGGGGGTTCGTTGCGGTCTGCCATGGCCAGGTGCTGGCCGACTTGCCGCTGTCCATCGGCGGCCTGATCTCCGACCAGCCGCTGGAAGCGGTGCGCGCCGGCATGGACCGGCTCTTGGCCGCGGCGCGGGAAGGGC
>JAAYZY010000228.1 GCA_012514615.1 Chloroflexota bacterium
AAGGGGTCGCAGTCGGGGTCATTGCAGCCCCGTTCGCCGTCGGTGCAGACGACGTAGATCACTTCGGCCCCTTCCCGCACCCAGCGCGCCACCGAGCCGGCTACGGAGAACTCGGGGTCGTCGGGGTGGGCGAAGATGACCATGGCCCGTTGGGGCGTCTCGTTCACCAGTGTCATCGTTTCAGTCTCCGTCATGGTGCAAGATGGTCTGCATCCAACCATTGTACCTGCCCCACCCAGGGCTGTCAAACAGTCCGCGCCGCCGCAACGGCGACGGCGCCAGGGTGGGCTTGTGGCCCGGCGTTCGTCGGGTGTCAGCGTGGGGACGAGGAGCACCGGCCGGGGCGAATCAACGGCCCGTGGGGCAGGGCGGCGGCGAGTCTGCGTCTGCGCGACCCTGCAAAGCGTAAGACAACACCTCGCTGAGGCTGATGTCGCTGATGATGGGCCCGCCCTCGTCCAGCACCGGGATGTCGGCGACGATGTAGAGGCGCATCTTGTCCAAGACGTCGGCCAGGGTGTCGTTCAGTGAGACGGCAGCGTCGTCGCTGCCCGGCGCGGCCATGCCCCTGGCTACCGAGGCTAGGATGAGCCGCCTCAGTTGCCCCGCGGCGATCGGCTGGTCTTGCCCTTACGCGCCAAGCTGCAGGCAGGTCCAGTTCAACAGCACGTGGCGGGTGATGATCCCAGTCAGGCGGTCGTGGTCATCGGTGAGGAAGATGCCGAGCAGGCTGGGATCGGCCGCGAAGTCGCTGACCGCCACTTCCAGGCAGGTGTCCCCGTACAGCACCAGAGCGTGCCGCGGTTGCGCCCACGCCTGCAGACACGGCGATGTCCCGTATGTGGGTCCGCCGGGGCGATGGCTCCGGCGACAGCCGGGGCAGGAAGTGAAAGACCAACAGCAGCAAGATGACGGTCAACGTCTCCACCAACAGTTGGGTCAGGGCCAGGTCGGGGCCGCTGTAGAGCACGTAAAGCAGGGCCACCAGGTAGCCCACGACGCCCAGGGCGGCAATGGCGCCCAGACGCGAGGGCGTCAGGGCCACCGCCAGCGCGGCCACCACGATGAGCGCGGCTGTCGCCACTTCGTACGGCAGAGCGCCCTGCAGCGAGACCATGGGCCACGACAGCCGGCCGCCCCCCAGCAGGGCGGACCCCACCAGAAGCAGCAGGGTGCTCAGGACGATGAGCAGGTGTTGCGCAGCGCTCCGCTCTGCACCCTGCGGGTCAACCCCTGGGCGGCGCGGTTCAGCAGATCCAGCGCCCCTCGGTAGGCCGTATCCATGTTCATCTGGGCGGGCCATCGGTCTTGCCAGCGCCACAGCGCGCCCCGCGTCAGGTAGATGACGGCGCCCACGGTGATGCTGCCGAGGCTGAGGAGCATCGGTACGTTCAGGCCGTGCCATAGAGCCAGCTTGACGGTTACGGCCTGGCCCGAAGCGGCGCTGGTTGCGGCCGAGAGGAGGGCCGACAGCCCACGGCTGCCCAGACCCGCACCCAAGGCCAGCGAGAGGAGGGCCAGCAGCGCTGGGGGCAGCCACATGCCCCAAGGGCCCTCGTGGGCGTGGGGAGTGGCCGGCCGCCGTCGATCCCAGAAGACGCTCCAGGTGAGGACGATCCCCAGGCCGAAGGTGAAGGCGGACGCCAGGGGCAATGCCCAAAGGTAGGGCTGGCGCAGCCTCGCTTCTACGGCGGCCTCCAGGGCCAGTTCCTTGCCCACAAACCCCAGCGTGGGGGGGAGGCCGCCGTAGGAGAGGGCGGCGAGCGTGGCGAAGGCGGCGGTGAGCGGCATGGCCGAGCCCAACTGCCCCAGACGACGGATGTCCCGAGTGCCGGCGCCGTGATCCACGCTGCCGGCCACCAAGAAGAGCGCGCTCTTGTACAGCGCATGGGCCAGCAGGGTGGCCAGGGCAGCCTTCAGCGCCACTGTGCTGCCGAGCCCGATGAGGGCCGTGAACATCCCCAAGCTGCTGACGGTGGAGTAGGCCAGCATGGCTTTGAGATCCTTGCGGCTGAAGGCGATGAAGGCCCCCAGCACCATGGTGGCCAGACCAGTGATCCCCACAACCGTCACCCAGAGGTCGGTGCCGCCCAGGGCCGGCTGCAAGCGGGCCAGCAAGTAGACGCCGGCCTTGACCATGGTCGCTGAGTGGAGGTAGGCGCTGGCGGGGGTGGGGGCTTCCATGGCGTCAGGCAGCCAGGTGTGAAACGGCGCCTGGGCCGATTTGCTGAACGCGCCGACCAGAATCATCAGCAGGGCTGGCGCGTAGAGCGGGTGCGCCCTCAGCGCTTCCCCCTGGAGCAGGAGCTCACTCACGCGCAAGCCCTGCCCCATCTGCCCCAGCAGCAGCCCCAGCAGCATGACCAGGCCGCCCCCGGCGGTGATGATCAGCGCCTTGAGCGCGCCGTAGCGAGCTCGCTCCTCGTCGTGGCGGAAGCCGATGAGCAGGAACGAGGTGATGCTGGTGAGCTCCCAGAACACAAAGAGGGTGATCAGGTCATCGGCAACCACCACACCGACCATGGCAGCCATGAACAGGAGGGTGAGTATCTGGAAGCGGGTGTGGTCGCCCCGATCCGTCAGGTAGAAGCTGCTGCAGAGGACGATCAGAGCCCCGATCCCGGTGATGATGAGTGCGAACAGCAAGCTGAGGCCATCCAAGCGCAGCGCGAAGCTCACCCCCAGGCTGGGCACCCACCGCCAAACGAGCTCTAGCGGCTGGCCAGCCGCCACCCGGCCGGCTTGCGCCACGAAGAAGCCGAACAGAGCCAGCGGCGCCAGCAGGAAGAGCACCCTCGAAAGCGGCCGGACCCCGAGGTCTTGGGCCGATGTGTGGTTGTGAGGCGGAGATAAGGGCATGGAACCGGTATCCGCTGTGTCAGGCGACTTTGCCATTGCGCGACTTTGGCATTTTACCTGGGACGGGGCCCCTGTGCAAATGGCCCTGCCGGACGGGGGCAGGCGGCCGCCGACCCCATCCGCCCCGATTGGACAAGCCGCCCCTTCCGAGTATAATGCGCGGCAGAGCCGTTCTACCCCAATGCCATAGGCGAGGTGCCAACCTTGGCTGGAGATCTGTTTGCCCAATCTGTGCGCTTCTACGAGCTGGATGAGGGGCAGTTCACCGATGACCTGGGTCTCTATGCGGGCCTGGCCGCCCAATGGGGCGGGCCGATCCTGGAGCTGGGGTGCGGCAACGGCCGGGTGCTGCAGACGCTGGCCGCTGCTGGGTACGAGGCGGTGGGGGTGGACGATTCCGCGGCCATGCTGCAGGCAGCTCAGGCGCGCCTGGGCCGAGTCGCCAAGGTCCGCTTGGTGGCTGGCGACATGCGCACCTTCACCGTAGACGAGCGCTTCGCCTGGGCTTTCTTCGCCATGAATTCGTTCATGCACCTGCCCACGTTGGAGGAACAACTCGCCGCCCTCTGCCAGGCGCGTCGACACCTGCGCAAGGGCGGCCACCTGGCCCTTGACCTGACCAACCCCGACCCCGGTTGGCTGCTGGAGCCCCACGAGCGGATCGTGCGGGTGGGGGTGCTGGAAGACCCCGCGACCGGCAGCACGGTGATCCGGCAGGTGATCCAGCGCACCGATCCCCTGCGCCAGACCCTCTATCTGACCTACATCTACGACGAGGTGGGGCCAGCCGGGGCGGTGCGGCGTGTGCTCTGCCCCATGCAGCTACGCTACCTCTTCCCCTATGAGGCGCGGCTGCTGCTGGAGCGCGCCGGCTTCACGGTGGAGGAGATCTACGGCTCCTACGAAATGGACCCGTTTGGGGGGACCGACGAGCGGATGATCTTCATCTGCCGCTCTGCCTGAGGCCAGCCGCCGGTCTTCACAGCTTCCAGGCTGGATCCCTTCTACCTTGCCTACCGACCTGTGCCTCACCATTCTGTCATGCCCGCGCCCGTGCGCCTGCCATTCCGTCATGCTCGCGAAGGTGGGCATCCATCTTGCCCAATCGTGACAGCAGATGGATTCCCGCGTGTGCGGGAATGACCGAAGGGATGCCGTCTGGTCAGATGAGGGGGGGCTAGCTCAGGTAGCCCAGGCCGCGTAGCCGCTCTCGCACCGCCTCGCTCTCCTCATCGGAGAAGCCGGCCAGTTCGCTGGCGTCCGGCGGGCGGGCCTCGCCCTGGCTATGCTGTATGGGCCGCTGGGCGGCCCAGTCTGCCTCGAACGCCTCCCTGAGGACACGGCCGTCCATCTCTTGGGGGATCGGCTGCCCCAACAGCCACAGGATGGTGGGAGCCACATCCACCATGGCCGCGCCCTGGATGGTCGCTCCGCGGCGTACCCCCTGGCCCCAGGCCAAGAAGACCCCTTGGTAGCAGTGATCGCCGGTCTGCCCCGCCGGGCCGAAGGTGCTCTCGCCCCACAGCTCGCCGGCCGAGAAGTGGGTGCGCCGTTCGTCTGGGTACTCCTGCCAGACCACTCGCAGGTCGGGGCTTTCGGCGATGTAAGGGCCGCTGTAGATCTCCTCTCGGCGGTGCACGGCAGCCACTACCCGCTCGCCCGTGCCCGGCTCACGCAGGGCCAGAAGGCCGGCGGCGATCTCATCCCGCAGGGCTTCATACTCGGCCCCCGGCCGAACGATGCCTTCCGGTTCCCGGCCGGCCACGTTGATGGTGACGCCGTTGTCGGCGGCCCAGAACGCCCGGGTGCGCGACCAGTCCACGTCTCGAGTGAAGGCGAACTGGCGCAGTTGGCTGGTGAACCCCCAGTGGGGGAAGAGCCGGTGCAGGGTCTGCTTGACCAGGTGGGCCACCCTCAAGCGGCGCAAGAGGCCCTTGGCCCCTTGCACCAGGCCGGTTGTGCCGCTGCCCTGCTTCAGGGTCAGGTAGCCCTGCTCGTGTAGCCAGCGGTTCGGGTAGAAGAAGCGGTAGACGCCGCCGAAGCCGTGGTCCGAGAGCACCAGCAGCGTGGTGCGCTCGTCCACCACCTCCTCCATCGTCTGCCCTAGGATGGCGTCCAGCTCTTGGTAGTGGCGCAGGATCTCGTGGCCAAAGCGGGCGGCCAGGTCTGGGTCGTGGCGGGGGTGTTGGGGGTCCATGTCGTCCCACAGGTAGGTCATCACCCGGTCGGTCTCGGAGTAGACGCTGACAAAGAGGTCCCAGTGGCCCAGCCATTCCAAGAGGAAGCGGGTGGCCTTGGCTCGGGCTTGGGTCCCTTGGCGGACGTTGCGCGCCACAGCCGCTTTGGTCTGGGCTCGGTCCGGCGAGGTCTCGGCAGACTCGATGAGGTAGTCGGGCACAGCCCGCAGCAGCTGGTCGCGCAGTTCCTTGGGATAGGTGAAGTCGCTCTTGAGGCTGGGCGAGAGCATGCCGCCGACCAGGAAACCGTTGACCGGCCGCGGTGGGTAGGTGACCGGGCAGTTCAGGCTGCCCAGGCGCAGGCCAGCCTGGCTCAGGAGCGACCAGAGGGTGGCCGACCGAATATCCCGGGCGTTGACCAGTTGGATGCCGTAGCCGCCGGGCTGGCGGCGGGCGAAGTCGAAGACGCCATGCTTGCCCGGGTTCACGCCGGTGGCGAAGCTGACCCAGGCCGGGCCGCTGACGTAGGGGATGGTGGAATCCAGGCTGCCGCGCACGCCTTCGCGCATCAAGCGGGCGAAGTTGGGCAGCTTGCCCTCGGCCACCCAGGGGTCGATGAGCCAGAAGGTGGCAGCGTCGAACCCCAGCACGAAGACTCGTGGGCTGCGCCCACCGCTGGCTGTTGTGTTGGTCACTTCAATTCCTCCTCGTACCGGCCTCGCCAGGCCACCTGGCAGACCGCGGCATACGCTTGCTGCGCTTCTCGCTGAGGGGGGGCGCCGCCCCATGCCGCGGCCAGGGCGCTCACGGCCCAACGGGGGATCATCCCGGCCAGGGTCAGGCCCCGCACCAAGCGGGCGTAGCCGGGCCCGTGAAAGCGTTGGTAGTAGCGGAAGCGGCTGGCGAAGGCGCGGGGCAGGATGACCGCCCGGGCTCGCCCGCGGCTCACACCGCCATGGTGCACCACCTCCGCGCCAGGGAAGAAAACGACCGGCCCGCCAGCCTGGCCGATGCGGCGGCACCAATCCATCTCCTCCACATAGATGAAGTAGCCCTCGTCCAGCCCGCCGCTGCCGGCGGCCCACTCGGCCCGCACGGCCATGGCTGCTCCCAACACCCAGTCTACCGGGCGCGTCGTGCGGCGGTCGAAGCCGCCCAGGCCGCGGCGGTTGAAGACCGGGCTCTGAGGGAACAGGGCCGTCAGGAAGAACATCTCGCAGAAGACATCCCAGGCCGTGGGGAAGCGGAAGCACGACGGCTGCAGGCTGCCGTCGGGGTTCAGCACCTTGGCGCCCACCACGGCGGCCTCTGGATGCTCGTCCATGAAGTCCCGTAGGGCGCGCAGAGCCCCAGGCCGCAGGTAGGCGTCGGAGTTGAGCAGGAAGAAGATGCGCCCGTGGGCCTGGGCCATGGCCTGGTTGTTGGCGGCGGCGAAGCCGCGGTTGTGGCGGTTGGCCACCAGGTGGGCCTGGGGGAACTGCCGTTGCACCAAGTCGGCGCTGCCGTCGGTGGAGGCGTTGTCCACCACCACCAGCTCCAGGTCCACCTCGTGGGCTTGGTGCACGACGGAACTCAGACACTGCGGCAGCAGGTCGGCCGTGTTCCAGTTGACCACCAGGACGGAGATGTCAGGCTGTCGGGGCACGGGCCGGGGCCTCCTCGGGCGAAAGGGGCAGACGTGTGGCTGCGGTCAGTAGGCCGGCGTGAATCCAGGGCAGCACCAGCCAAGTGGCCTCGGTGGACTGGTAGGCCACCAAGAGCCCGGCAAAGCCCGACAACAGCCCCAGTAGCATGCGGCGGTGGAAGGTGGGGCCGGCCGCAGCGGCCGCGCGGAAGCCACGCCAGAAGAGGGTGACGACGAACCCGGCGAAGAGCAGGAGGCCGATGATGCCGGTATCCAACAGCAGGTGCAGGGTCAGGTTGCTGATCCAGGCCCAGCGCCGTCCCCGGCTGGCGTACAGGGTGGCCATGCTGCCGGTACCCCAACCCGCGGCCGGGCGCTCCAGCCAACTGGTGAAGGCGGCCTCGTACTTGGAGAGGCGGCCCACCACCGTCACCTCCTCGTCCAAGCGGGTGAAGCTGGCCAGGCGGTTCACCAGCGAGAGCTCCTTGGGGGCTAACTCCACCACCAGGAGCAGGGCGACGAGGGCCAGGAGGATCAGCAGCGCTGTCAGCGCCAGGCGGCGTGCGGGGCGGCTGCTCAGCCGCCGGGTGGTCAGGAGCCCTAAGCCCAGGGCGGCCGCCAGCCCCAGCCACGAGCCGCGGCTCATGCCGATGAGCACCGCCAGGGTGGTGGCGGCCAGGCCCACGTCGGTCCAGCGCAGGCGGGGGCCCCACAGGCGCGCCCCCGGCCGGGTGAGCACCAGCGCGGCGTAGGCGGCAGCCAAGGATGCGGCGTGGCTGCCGTAGATGTTGCCCTCCAGCAGCGTGCCGTAGGGCACCGGCGCCGGCAGGTTGTTCGTCATCTGGATGCCCAGGTTCACGCGAGTGGCCAGGTAGATGAGCCAGACCAGGAGGCCCCAGGCCGCCGCCACGGTACCCACGGCCAGCCAGGCCCGGAAGGCCCAGCGCAGCGTGGCCTGGTCCCGTACGAGGTTCACGACGCACAGGTACGCGCCGACCATGAGGGTCAGCTTGAACAGGTGGTTGGGGGCCGCGGCGATGACGATGGGCGAAAGTAGGGTGGCTGCGCCGTTCCAAAGCAGCCAAGCCAGGGCCCAGAAGCCGGCCAGGGTGACCACGGGGCGGCGCTTATCCAGCAGCACCTGGGCGCCCAACAACCCCAATACCGCCAACACGGCCACGTGCTCCGCTTTCAGGGAGCGCCCCAGAACCTCGGCATCGTAGCGGCTGAGCATCCCGGCGGCCAGCAGCAAGAGCAGACCGCTGCGAGGCCAGCCCCACCAGACCCCCAACAGGAGGGCCAGGGCCGTCAGCGTCAGCAGCGGCCACAGCGGGGAGGCGGCGAAAGCCAGGCCGGCCACGGCCACCGCCAACAGGGCCATGGCTGCCAAGGCCACCGCCTGAGCCCGCTGCCTGAACCAGAGTTCCATTCGCTGCATGGTTGGCGTTCTTCTCCAATAGGCGGGGGCCGGCGCCGCCGGTGGCCCCCCTGGAACGCGAGTATAGCACGCCCTAGGGGGGGCGGCAAGTCGGCCAGCCGGTGGCACCTCCTCAGTTTCTGGCGATTCTTGCCCCATCTGACGGATATGTGTATAATGCACGATATCCCCTGGTGAACCCATGGCGCCAGCGATCCAGCGCCAGCAAGGCCACAGCGACTCGCAACTGTGTAAGGAGGGAGCGCATTGCTTGAGGACTACGTGTTCATTGGCCTTTTCGTCCCAGTGGCTGTGATTTTCCCCTTCCTGGCTTTGGGCGTGGCCTGGCTCCTGAGCCCCAAGAAGCCCAACCCCTCCAAGAGCTCCACCTATGAATGCGGCCTAGAAACGATCGGCGACACTTGGGTCCGCTTCAAGGTTCAATACTACATCTACGCCCTGGTCTTCGTGGTCTTCGACGTGGAGGTCATCTTCCTCCTGCCCTGGGCCGTGGCCTACCATCAGCTTCCGCTCTTTGCCCTGCTGGAGATGTTCGTCTTCGTCGGCATCCTGCTGGCTGGGCTTGTCTACGCCTGGAAGAAAGACGCACTGAAATGGACCTAGCGGCGGCGGTACGCCGCTGTGCCGAGCCGTGGCGCTCTGTGATCCGCGCACAGAGGGGTGATGCCTGATGGGTATTCTGGAAA